>PXSC01000098.1:0-9539 GCA_003023535.1 Halobacteriales archaeon QS_9_70_65
CGTCGTCGGCGTCCTCGCGGTCGGTCTGGTCGTGGCCGAACGACCGGACGACGGCGACGGCGTCGTCGGCGGCCTCGGTGCGGGCCAGCAGGTAGAACCCCCGGGAGACGAGGACGTCTGCCGCCAGAACCGCCATGTCGGCGTCGTGGTCGTCGTCGGCCCTCCAGGGATTCGAGCGGGCGAGTCGACGGGTGAGCCGGAGTCCGTCGTAGATGAGTTGGACGCCGGCGGCCTGCTCGGCGAGGTCGTCGGGGTCGTCGCCGGAGACGGCTCGCGCGCTCAACAGGGTCAACACCCCGGGGACGACGGAGCCGTCGGCGACGTGGTCGTCGATCGTCTCGCGGAGTTCTCCTGGTACGACGTCCGCGGTCGCCTCGGACGCCGCCCGCCGGACCGCGGCGGCTTCCTCCATTGCAATCGTGTAGGGGAAGGAATGGCAAAGACCTTTGGAAACGGCGACGTTCCGCCGGTATGATTCGCGTCGACGACGACGGTGACGTCCGGACGGTGACGCTGGCCCGTCCGGAGCGACGCAACGCGGTCACCCCGGCGGGGCTGGAGACGTTGGCCGACGTCGTCACCGGCGCCGAGACGCCGGTCGTCCACCTCAGGGGCGCCGGGGAGGCGTTCTGCGCCGGGGCCGACCGCTCGGTCGTCGCCGACCTCGCGGCGGCGGTCGACGACGGCGGCGACGCCAGCGATGCCGGCGACGCCGTCGAGTCGTTCGTCCGCCGGGGACAGACCACGGCCGACGCCATCGCCGACGCCGAGGCGGTCGTCGTCGCCGGCGTCGACGGGCCGGCCCGGGGCGGCGGCGTCGAATTGGCGCTGGCCTGCGACGTCCGGGTGGCGACGCCCGAGGCGACGTTCGCCGAGCCCGGCGTCGGCTTCGGGCTGTTCGGCGCCTGGGGCGGCACCGCCCGGCTCCCCGAGGTCGTCGGGCTCGGGGAGGCGATGGACCTCTCGCTGTCGGGCCGAGTGATCGACGCCGAGACCGCCCGGCGGATGGGACTGGTTTCCCGCGTCGTCGACCGGCCGGCGGCCGTCGCCGCGGAGCTGGCCGACAACGATCTCGCCGCGATGCGGCGACTGAAGCGGCGGCTCCGGGACCGTCGTCCCGCGGCCGCCCAGGCAGACGCCGACGTCGAGGCGTTCCGGGAGCTCGTGGCCGCCGGCGCCGCCGACCTGCGCGATCTTGACAACTGACGGCGTCGCGACCTCTCGGCCCTCGTGAACTACCCTACCATACTCGCTCACGGCTGACGCCGCTCGCTCCTTGAGGGTAGGGCTTCCTGCTTCCAAGACGCGCTTTGCAGACACCGAATCGGTGTCCGTAGGGAGCGCAGTCTCCACAGGCGTTGATTCGGAGTGTCCCACTCCTACATTTTCGAGGCCGCGAGAAAGAATGTTCCACGCCGCGTTCGCGTCCCTGTCTGCCTCAAACCCGCAGGCGGGACAGGAGTGTTCACGGACCCACAACGGCTTCTTCGTCAAGACGCCACATGACGCGCACTGGCGGTGTTGCGGCTGTTCGACGGCGATTCGAGCATCCCCTTCACGTTCAGGTCTTCAACCGCCACGAGGTCGTATTCCCGAGCGTAGTACGCCGAGAGCTTGTGCAAGAAGTCGCGGCGCTTCCGTCGGAGGTCGGCGTGACACCCCGCGACGCGGCGCCGCTGCTTCTCGTAATTGTTCGACCCGTGTTGCTTCCGCGAGAGCTTCCGTTGCTCGCGCTCCAAGCGTTCGCGCTCGTCGGTGAGGTCGAGCGACCCGACCGCCGTCCCGTCGGTGTCGTGGGCGTACTTGAGAACCCCCACGTCGATACCGACGCACTTTTCGGGATTCGCGGGCGGCTTAGGGGGTTCACGGTCCATTTCGACGCCGAACGTAGCGAACCACTCGCCCGTCGGTTCCTTCTTGACCGTGACCTGTTTGAGCGTGGCGTCGTCGGGGATGGGTCGGTGGAGCCGTATCGGAACGTCTCCGAGTTTCGAGAGTGATAGCACAGTCTGGCCGCCCTTCTCGTCGAGCTTGAAGCCAGACTGACTGTAGGTGAAACTACGGAACTCCCGTGGCGGCTTCCATTTGAGTTGGCCGACGCCGTAGCCATTCTCTTTGAGTTTGGAGAGGCTGTTGAGGTTGTCGAACAGTCGTTCCACGACGGTTTGGAGAACCTTCGAGTACACGTCCGAGAGGTCGTCCCACCACTGCTCGAGGTCGGGCAGTTCCGACCGTAGCGTGGTCATGGACGGCAGTTCGCCGTGTTCGTCTTGGTACTCGTCGAGGCGGTAGCGCGTGTGGTTGTACAGTTGCCGACAAATATCGCGGTGGCGGTCCAACGCCTCGCGGTGGGCGTCGGACGGCTTGAGACGGTAGTTGTAGGCGTAGTACATTCTACTCGCGTTGGTCCTCGACGTACTGTTTCAGCACATCCAGCGACACCTGCCCCGTCGAGATGAGGCAGTACGAGTCGTTCCAGAACGAGTCGCCCCACAATTCGTATTGATGAACTTCACGAGGTCCGTGGTTGGTTTCGCTCGGAACAGGATGTGTACGTGGTCATCCTCGCCGTCGAGGTTCGTCAGTTCGACACCGTAGTTGTCCGTGAACCCGCCGATAACCTCGTGGATGAATTGGGTTCGCTCCTCGGTTAGCACTCCGCGCCGATACTTCGTGGTGAGTATCAGGTGGTAGTGCAGGGAAAATGTCGAATGCGCTCCCGAGTCGAGGTCGTACTCCATTGGGTTCGGTCAATACTATGCTACCCTACCGCAAAGATACTTCGACCGCGTGGGCCTATGGGCCTGCCACCGAACCGTATATGAGAACTGTGCGGCGCTGTATCCCCTCCCTGCTCGCGCCTCCCGTTCGCTCGGCGCTCGCTGAGGAAGGGGGCTTAGCGCCTCAATTCAGCTAAAGATTGAAACCGCTCGGCGAGGTAGTGCCGACCGATGCCGGAGTGTGACTACTGCGGGGCCACCCACGAAAGCGAGACGGCTCACCTGGAGCATCTCGAGGCCGAGCACTACGACGCGCTCGGCCCCATCGACAAACGCCGCGTCGGCGGTGACGGTGACGACGGCGGGTTCCCCACCGGCCCGATCGCCATCGGGGTCGTCCTGCTGGCCGCGACGGGGATCGTCGGCTACGTGGTCTTCGTCGCCGGCGGCAGCAGCGGCGGCATCGGTCAGGCCGGTAGCGCTCACTACCACGGCGGCATCGAGGTCACCATCACGGGCGACACCGTCGACTTCTCGCAGCCACAGTACCAGGTCCAGGACCGCCGGTTCCACTTCGAGGGCGGCGACGGCAGCGAGTGGCACGCCCACGCCACCGGGGTGACGCTGGAATACGGCATGAGCACCCTCGGCATCGGCGTCGGCGAGAACTCCGTCACGTTCAACGGCACCGAGTACGTCGACGGTGAGGGGTACGAGGTGATAATCCAGGTGAACGGCGAGGACGTCTCGCCCGGCTACGTGCTGACGGACGGCGACGACATCCGAATCGTCGTCCGCGAGGCCTGAGGCGGGCCGCGACGTCCGCTCCGGGCTCCAGGCTACGACTCCGACTCCGGCGACGTATTCTGCCTGTGTTCGCTTTCTTCGCGCAGTCCGACGCCCCGCTCGACGGTCGACGCCGGGAGATCGAGCGCTCGCCAGACCGACGTCCGTTCCGTCCAGCACCCGTGAGGCGTCCGTCATCGGGTCACGGTACGGGCGTACCGAACTACTGATCCCCGCTCGTCGAGAGACAGCGAACGTCCGGCTTCGTCCGCGTCCGCGAGGCGCTACGTTCAAGTGCGGGCCGGCGGTACGCTGGTGTGTCGCCGGTGAGCGATTCGACGCGCGCCGTTGGTCCAGTGGTAGGACAGTGGCTTCCCAAGCCACTAGCCCGGGTTCGATTCCCGGACGGCGCACTCCCGAGGTCGTGCGCCGTCCGACCTCTCGCTCGCTCCGTCGTCGGCGCCGTGCGCCGACTGCCCGAGGGACCAGCGGTCCCTCGCTGCTCACGAGAGTCCCGGACGGGGCACTCCTGAGGTCGTGGCCCCGTCCGACCTCCCGCTCGCTTCGCTCGCGGGAGTCCCGGACGGCGCATAGCGAGACGCGACCGTAGGGAGCGTCTCGAATGGTGTGAGCGGAGGTCCCGCGAGCGTAGCGAGGGGGACCTCGTCGGACCACGGGTCCGGCGGTGAGCGAAGCGAGCCGTGAACAATGAGGCCGAACGTGGTGATGTCTCGACGACGCGAGCGGACAGTCGTGACCCGCGAGCGCACTTTTCGACCGACGCGAGAACGGGCGCTGTAAGGCGAATCTCGGTCGACCGCCTCAGGCGTTCGTCGAGGCGCCGACGACGGTGTTGGTGTCGGTGCCGCCGAACTCCTCGGACGTCGAGCCCCGCGTTCTGTTCGGGTCATCGAACGTCTCGGGATCGACGGCCGTGGCGGTGGCCGGTCCGAACCACGCCGCTGTTTTCGTCGAAGTTCTCGACGTCGCCGAAGTTCTCGTCGACGGCCCAGCCGTCCGGCACCTGGTCGGTCACCCGTACCGCGTCGGCCAATTCGTCGTTGAAGTCGTCGACGGTGACCTCGACGCGGTTCGTCTGGCCGGCCGTGAACACCGACGCATCGTCGTCACGGGAGCCGGAAACGTCGAGGTTGACTGCCTCCGGCGGGAACGCGTCGGCGGGGTCGAAGTCCACGCCCATGTCGAAGTTCGCTTGGACGTCGTAGCCGTTGACCACGCCGGGGATGTTGACGATCTTCGCCACGACGTAGAAGGTCCGCTCGTTGGGGTCCTCGCGGCTGCCGCGGTCGACGTCGACCGACACCGACGCGGACCCCCGGACACCCTGGTCGGAGGCGACGACGTTGGGCTCGCCGTCCTCGGCGGGGCTCTCGGCGTCGTAGACGAACAGGTCGATGTGCGGCGCCCCCGCGGCGAGTCCTTGGTTGCCGCCGGTGTAGCCGGTGAAGTCGACCGATACGTCGAGGCCGCCGCCGGGGACGTCGACGTAGCCGGCGACGGCCCGGGAGTCGACCGGGATGTTCGTGCCGACCGACTCCTCGAGGCTCACCTCGTAGATTTCGTCGCCGAGCTGCGGGTCGGCGCCGAGGAGGTTCCGGGAGACGGCGTCGACGGCGGCGTCGGGGTTGACGCGGCCGTATCCCTCGTAGGGGTCCCGTTCGGGCGCCGGCAGCGCGATGGAGTCGGGGGCGTCCTCCTCCATCGCCTGGGCGACGAGGCCGGCGGTGCCACAGGTGTACGGCGACGCCATCGACGTCCCGCCGACGGAGACGTGGTCGCGGGGGTTCGTCGGGACGTCGCCGTCGCTGTCGAAGCCGGAGCCGGGTGCCAACGCCGCCCGCACGAGTTCGACGCGACTCGGCACCGGGTACGGTGCGCCGGCGACGCCGGTGGCGATCGCACCGACCGAGTCGGGCTCGATGTCGCCGCCGGGGGCCATCACGTCGGGCTTGCCGTTGAAACTGCCGTCGTCCTGGTCGCGACCGCCGATCCCGCCCGAGGAGTACGACGTGATTCCGTCGAGTGGGCCGGTCGCCACCACGGAGATGGCCTCGGCGGCCACCGCCGGCGCACCGTTGCCGTTGGCCGGGGTCCAGGAGTTGCCCGCTGCCGCGACGGTGAGGATGCCGTCGTTCGCCGCCGCGCGGATGCCGTCCAGCGGACCCGTGAACACCTCACCCTCGGCACCGAGCGGCGCACCGCCGAGATAGCCCCACGACATGTTGATCGCCCGGACGTTCAGCTTCCCGGCGAGGTCGTCGGAGATTTCCGTCAGGTCCTCGGTGGGGGCGCTCAGCGCCTCGAGACTGACGAGACTGGCGTTCGGAGCCATCCCGGCGTGCATCGAGTCCTCGTCGTTCGCCGTCCGCTCGCCGAGGACGTCGTCGGTGTACGTCGTCACGTATCCACCGTAGGCGATCTCGTCGAGTCGGGCCGCCGCCGGCGTGCCGTCGTTCGTCTCGAACGGACGCACGCGGATCGTGTAGGAGCCGGCGCCGGAGTCGTGGACCGCCGGCGCGTCGGCGATGATGGAGTCCTCGCGCAGCGGCGCCTGGTGGATCACTTCGCCGTCGTGGACGATCTCGACGACGACGCCCTCGCCGAGCGCCGAAGCGAACACCGTCTCGTTCGCGCCGACGTCGACCTCGTACTCGACGAAGTCCGTCGGCGCCAGCACCGCGCGCGGCTCCTCGGCCGTGGTGTTGCCGTAGTCGATCGAACTCGCCTGCCCCGTGCCGGTCATGATGCCGGCGACGTGGCTGCCGTGACCGTTGGGGTCGTTCGGCACCGGGGCGCCCTGGTAACGGCGCGCCTCGTTGTAGAACCCGACCAGCTTCGGCGTGTCGACGGTGATCTCGTCGTCGTTGCTCGGAAGTACGTCACCGGTGAACTCGTCGAAGTCGTACTCCGTGGTGGCGTACTCGGACTGGTCGTCCGCGCCCTCGTACGCCGCCTCGTCGATGACCGTCTCGACGCCGGATTCGATGTCCCACGAGGAGACGCCCCGCCAGGTCGTCACCCTGAATCGGTACAGCCCCGGTTCGACTCTCGTTCCCAGCGTGATCTCGTTGCTGCTGGGCGTCGTGAGAATGCCCGGGCCCGCGCTCGCGACGTTGTCGCCGTCGAAGCTCTGCAGGACGACCTCCAGACGGGCCGCCTGCGCCTCCGGCGCGTCGACGTTGAACGTCAGCGTCGAGTCGACGTACCCCTCGCCGGTGGAGTCGGGGTTGGCGGGCTCGTCCGTGACCTCCTGGACTTCCCAGTCGATCTCCCAGTCGGCGACGCCGCGGTTGCTGTACGCGAAGAACCTGTACTGCTCGCCCTGCTCCAGCGAGCCGTCGATGTTGCCGTCGTCGACGACCAGCCGCCGCGTCGCCCGGTCGCCGGTCCGCGTCGTGCCCGCGGCGCCGTCGGACCCCGCGACGGTGTTGCCGTCGGCGTCGCGCAGCTCGAACTCCGCCCGGACCGGCTCGGTTCCCTCGGTGTTCGACGGCTCCCAGGTGAGCGTCGCGTCGATGCGGTAGCTGTCGCCGCCCCTGTTCTCCGGGTCGACCGTGAACGGGTCCGTCTCCTGTCCGACCCCGGCCGCGGCCCCGGCCCCGACGCCGCTGTACGTGCCGCCGTTGGTTTTCGTGGTCGACTCCGTCCGGTCGGGGACGTAGAAGTACCGCGTGAACTCGAAGAAGCCGAGCGCCCCGGCGCCGGCTCGCGACCCGCTGAACGAGTCGGAGCGGACGTCCTGAGTGTACACCGTGGTGGTCGTCGTGCCGCCGAGTTCGGTCAACTCGATGCCGTCGTCGGTTCCTTGAAGCACCACGTCGTTCCACGGCCCCAGGTCGGGGTGGCGGGCGTCCGCCGGCGAATCCGTCAGCGCCAGCGTCCGGTCCGGCCGACCGCGGTAGCCGCGGTCCCAGACCTTCCTCGCTTCGACGCCCCGCCAGTTGCGGAGCCGGTCGTCGAACTCCCCGTCTGCGGCCGCGCCGCTCGCCCCGACGCCGAGCAGGCCGGCGCCCGCGACCGCGCCGGAGGCCTTCATGAACGTTCGCCGCCCGACGTCGTGGTCGCCGTCCGATTCCGACGGTTCTTGACTCATCGTACTGTAACGTCCGGTAGCTCATCCTAAAACGAATTCTGACAAAACCGTCCAAACGACCCGGCGGACCGCCGGGCGTCCGGAAACGCGCTCGAACCGCCGCTCCGCCGGCTTCCGCTCCGTGGACACCGCCGGGCGCTCCCGGCCACCGCTCCGTCGCCGTCACCGCCCGACACCCGAACGAACGGGCCGCTCGCCGGCGCGGACGACCGTCCGCTGCAGTGTCGGTCGACCGCCGCGTCGATGCCCCGCGCCACCGGTCGCCGGGAACCGCACGGCTGGGTTCCGACCCCGGTCCGCGTTCGGACCGTTCACGACTCGTCGGTTCGGTGGAGATTCGCCCCATTCGCGTTTCCTCCGTTCGGTCCGAACCACTGACGAGCAGCGGACCGTCGGGAACCGACGCGACGCTGCGGAGCTTATTGGAGATGAACGAAGCCGGAACGGAGGGGACGGAGCTGACCGCCCGGACCGAGACCGTGATCGAGGAGACGGCGACGGCACTGTACGACGAGCGGACGCCGTCGATCGCAGGGGCTGGTCAAGCAAGCGCTGCCGGAACTGCTGACGGCGCTCGTCCGGCTGCGGACGGGCGAGAGCGACGGGAAGTCCATCATGGACGACCTCGAGAAGTACCTCGGCGGCGACTCGGCCCCGCTGTGTACCCGGTGCTACACGAGCTGGCCGGAGAGGGGCCGCTGTCGATCCACGAACTCGTCCGGACGAAGGAATACAGCGTCGAGGACGCCGACGTCGCCCGCGAGCAGCTGGCGGCGATGGGCGACCACCTCGCATCGGGGCTCGTCTTCCGCCGGGCGCTGGAGGAGTTCGACGACGCCGAGACGGCCGCCGCCGAGTTCGACGGCACGGTCGATCCGGTCCGACCGTCAGCCGAACGCCGCTCTTCGGTCCCCGTTTTCACGTACCTCGAGTAGCGCCGCCGTCCCGTCGGCGTCGAACCGCATCGGCCGGCGCCACCACGGCCCCTTTCCGGAGTC
The DNA here is from genome assembly GCA_003023535.1 of Halobacteriales archaeon QS_9_70_65. Next base: position 8,619 of record PXSC01000098.1, read on the forward strand.
GCTCGACAGCTCGGTGACCAGCCGGTTGGCGTCGACGCCCGCCTCCGGCGTCGACAGCGGCACCGCCCGCTCGTACAGCGCCGACGCCTCGTCGCCCTCCAGCAGCACCTCGGCGTCGAAGGTCGCCCGCTTGCGGTGGGCGTTCTCGCCGAAGACCGCCCGCTCGTCGGCCGGCAACTCCCGGAAGGCCGCCGGCGTCAGCGGGTCGCGGGCCAGCCGGAACTGCCCGATGACGTAGGCGCCCCACTCCGGGGCGAGCCAGTCGGCGGGATCGCCGCCGACCGTCGACAGCGTCGCGTAGAAGAAGACGTAGTCGCCGGCCGAAAGCTCCAGCAGCGGCCGCGCTTTCACGCCGTGGGGGTCGCCGTAGGTGTAGCGGTCGCGGCCGTGGACGCCCGCGAAGGTCGGATCCAGGTGGACCGGCCGGTCGGCGACGCCGCTCGCGTCGACGCGCTCGAAGTCGAGGTCGCCGTACGTCGGCACGGCGGCGTCCTCGCGGGTCGGCTCCGACTCCGGGATGGGGACGTACTCGAAGCGGCCGTCGTCGCGGATGGGCCCCCGGAAGCCCGGTTCGTTCGTGTTGGCCCCGACGTTGATGGCGACGCTCCGCACGACCTGGGGTCGGTCCCCCGGCCGGAAACGGCTTCCGCCGTGCGACCGGAACCGTCAAGCGTTTTGCCGGCCGCCGCGAGGTGCCGCCGATGCGAACGCGACGGGTCGCCGTCCTGGGCGTCCTGCTGGCCGTCTCCGTCGGCGTCCTCGGGGGACTCGCGGTCACCGCCGACGACACCGCCGCCGACGACGCCGCCGCCGACGGCCGGACGCTCGTCACCGTCCAGGCGTACGGCTGGTTCGGCAACCACAACGGCGAGGTCTTCGTCCTCGACGAGTCCGGCGACCGGACCTGGGAGTACGCCCCCG
>PXSC01000098.1:9687-10785 GCA_003023535.1 Halobacteriales archaeon QS_9_70_65
CCGCCTCGCGAGCGGCGAGACGGCCGTCATCGACATGGGCCGCCACCGGACGTTCACCGTCGCCCGCAACGGGACCGTCACCTGGGAGTGGTCGGCCAAGCGGCACCTCGACGAGGGCAGCGACTTTTGGGCCGACCACGTCGAGGGCACCCCCCGAGAGGACCACGCCTACACCGGCCCCGAGCAGGACTGGACCCACATGAACGACGTCGACCGCCTCGAGAACGGCAACTTCCTGATGTCCATCCGGAACTTCGACGTCGTCGTCGAGGTCGACCCCGACACCGACGACGTCGTCGCGGTGTACGGCGAACCGGGCGACCACTCCCTCATGTACGAACAGCACGACCCCGACTACCTGGAGGCGAGCGATACCCTCATCGTCGCCGACAGCGAGAACAACCGGGTCGTCGAGTACGACGCCGAGACGATGGAGGAGGTGTGGCGCTACGAGGGGCCGAGCGCCGGCGACCGCCTCCAGTGGCCCCGGGACGCCGACCGGCTGCCGAACGGCAACACGCTGATCGCGGACTCGCGGAACTTCCGCGTGCTCGAGGTCGGACCGGACGGCGAGGTGGTGTGGGCCCACGAGTTGACCGGCGAGCGCGGCATCGTCTACGACGCCGACCGCTTCGGCGTCGGCAGCGAGGAGCCGGGAGAGGTCCCCTCCGGGCGGGAACTCAACGGGACCGCCCACGGCGGGACGGTCGGCGAGACCCTCGCGGTCGCCGACTCGTGGGTGTCGTTCGTCCTGCCGCCGTGGGTCGGCGTCGTCGGCCTCCTCGCGCTGCTGACCGGCGGCGGCGCCCTCGCCGGCCTGGCCCGGGAGGGCTACCGCGCTCGGGCGGGCTGATTCACCCCGGCGGCGTCGGGTCGCGGCCGAACTCGTCGAAGACGTCGGCGTCGTCCGGCACCTCGAAGGGAATGCGGCGGTCCTCGCGGCCGTCGCCGCCGTCGCGGTCGCCGTCGACGGGGACGGCGACGGACTCCCAGCCCGATTTCACGCGGATGCTCCTCGCGGGCGTCCCGACGGCGACGTGGTGGTCGGGGACGTCCGACTGGGCGACCGCCCGGGCGCCGAGGACCGCGTTCTCGCCG
>PXSC01000099.1 GCA_003023535.1 Halobacteriales archaeon QS_9_70_65
TTTCTGTCGTTCAACTCGACGAGTACGGTCCGTGGACCGTCGAGCCGGCACCGCGACGAGAGACGGATCTCCAGGCGCTGCAGGCGCGTCTGTACGCTGACTTCGCGGACTTCGTCGGCCGCAGCGACGGATACGCGTTTTTCAATCGGTTCGACAACATGCTCGGTATCGCCAACGACGTCGATACCGAGGAGTACGAACGGTTCCAGGAACGGGTCCGCAACCGGTATCCGGTCACCGTCAGCGTCGGCGTCGGCGAGCGGGAGACGCCGGTCGGCGCGGTGGAGGCGGCGAGCCGGCAGCTGCAGGTCGCGGGGAGCGCACAGGACCCCGACAGGCTGGAGGTGCTCAGCGCCGGGCCCACGACCGACTCCGCCGGTCCCATCACGGTCGGACACTTCGATATCGTCGGCGTGACGGAATCGTTCACCGACACGGAGCACGCCGCGGCGGCCGGGCTCGAGATACAGCAGTCGATGGTGGCGCTCAAGCGACGACTCCTGGCCGAGTACGACAGCATCGCGCAGTTCGTCGGCGGGGACAACATGATCGCCGTCTGCCCGCAGCTGAGCGAGGACGCCTTCGGCGACATCGTCGATCACGTGTACGACCGGACCGGCGTCGAGTACCAGGTCGGCATCGGCTCGGGGGCGACGGCCCACGTGGCGGGCGGTCGGGCGAAGCGGGCGCTCGAACACTGCCGAGAGACCGGAACGAGGGTACACGAGGCCGTGACGGCCCGCCAGCAGGCGGATGACTGAACGGGCACTCGTGTTCACCGACGAACGGGAGGTCTCCGTCCGGCGGATCGAGACGCCTGCCCTCGCGGAGAACGAGGTGCGCGTCGACGCCGACGTCTCGGCCATCAGCTCGGGCACGGAGCTGCTGATCTACCGCGACCAGGCGCCGGCCGGCGTCGCGGCCGACTCGTCGCTGGAGACGCTGAACGGGGACCTCTCATACCCGCTCCAGTACGGTTACTCGCTGGTCGGAATCGTCACCGACGCCGGACGTGGCGTCGACGACGAGTGGATCGGCCGCGAAGTGATCGCCTTCCACCCGCATCAGACCCGGTTCAACGCCACGACGGACTGTCTCACGCCGCTGCCGCCGGATCTCGACCGGCGGGCCGGCGCCCTGTTCCCGTCGGCCGAGACGGCCACGAACTTCCTGCTCGACGGCGCCCCGAAGGTCGGCGAACGGGTGGTCGTGTTCGGCGCCGGGGTCATCGGCCTCTGCACCGCCCGACTGCTCGCCGAGTTCCCGCTCGACTCGCTGGTCGTCGTCGAGCCGCGTCCCTCGCGGCGCGACGCCGCCCGGTCGTTCGGCGCCGACGAGGCAGTTCGCCCGGAGGCGGTCGACACGCTGTTCGACGCCGGGGACGAGGGGTCCGCCGACCTCGTCTACGAGCTGGCCGGTCGGCCGGAGGCGCTCGACGACGCGATCGACGTCGCCGGCTACGACAGCCGGATCGTGGTCGGGTCGTGGTACGGCTCGAAGCGGTCCGAACTCGACCTCGGCGGGTCGTTTCACCGCGACCGCGTCGAGATCGTCTCCAGCCAGGTCAGTACGATCGACCCGACGCTCCGCGGCCGGTGGTCGAAGGACCGCCGCACGCGGGTCGCTCTCGACAATCTCCGTCTGATCGACCACGACGCGTTGATCACCGACGTCGTTCCCTTCGACCGGGCCGAAACGGCCTACGAACGGCTCGACGAAACCACCGCGGGGACCATCCAGGTGCTTCTCTCGTACGACTGACATATGCCTGCCGACACCACAGCCGACGCGCACGACGGGACGTACGAACTGACGGTTACACGGGAGCTCATCGCCCAGCACTACCTGACCGTCCCCGACCCGGAGCCGCCCGAGGGGGACGTCCACAGCCACCGCTTCACGATCGAGGTCGAGTTCGCCGCCGACTCGCTCGGCGAGTACGGCTATCTCGTGGACATCACCGAGGTCGAGGCGCTGCTCGACGACGTCGAGGGCCGCTACCATCGTCTGCGACCGGTTCTGCGAGGATCTTTCCGACGACAGCCCCGACGAGGTGACGGTTCGGATCCGGGAGGACGACCTCGCGTGGGCGAGCTACCGGCGGGCAGCGTGAACCACCCCCGGGTCCGCCATCTGGCGCCGAAGCGCAGCGTCGACGAGCGGCCGCGTTCGCGCCGGGTGGCGACCCGGCCGTTCGAGGCCCTTCCGGAGGCGCCGACCGTCGACTCGGCGATGAACGAGACAATCGAGGAGTCGATCGGCTTCCACGAGCCGGAGGCCGTCCGTCCCCCGCCGACCGTGAGGTCCCGCCGGACACCGGCGGCGGGTTCATGACGCTCGGACTCCTCTACGTGTTGATGACGGTCTCGGTGCTCGACAGCTACGTCGAGTCGATGGAGCGAATCCAGCCTAACCAGGCGAACAACTACGGGAACACCCACGGCGGGGAGATGGTACGGCTCATGGACGAACTGGCCGCCGTCGCGGCGATGACCGTCGCCGGCGAGACCTGCGTGACGGCCCACATCAGTAGCGTCGATTTCCGCGACCCCATCCCGGTCACGACGGCCGCCTGCTTCACGATGGTCGCCGTCGGCGAGGACGGCGACCCCGTCGAGGTGCCGGCGGTCGTCCCCGAGACCGACCGCGGCGAGCGGCTCGTCGAGACGGCACCCTGCTGACGGCGGCCCGGGGCTGACGCCGCTTTTCGGCCCCGACGGCCGCCTCGCGCCGGCGTCGCCGTCCTCGTCCGTCGGCGACCGTCCGTGGCTCGATTCCTCTGCCGGCGGGCCGCCGCCGCCGTGCCCCGCGACACGTCTCACTGCCCGCCCACGACTATCACGACGGTCAGTTCCGTCTCGCCGTCGGGGCCGACGACCCGAACGTCGAAGCCGACCGCAAGCAGGACGGTCTCGTCGGCCCGCTCCTGGACGGCGACGCCGTCGTCGACCACGCAGTCGCCGAATCGCCGGCCGTCGCCGTCGACGCAGTCGTCGTCCAGCCACCTCTCGGCGGCGGTGCCGTTGTACTCGACGACGTACGCCACCCCCGAATCGAGTCGTGACCGCTCCAGGGAGTCGACGTCGTCGTCGATTTCGCCGCGAACGGCGTCGACCATCGCCTCGCGCTGGCGCCACTCGTAGTCGCCGGCGGTCTCGGCGGCGGCGTCGTGGACCGACCGGTCGAGATACGCGACGGCGGTCTCGCCGGAGACGTCGGGCTCGGGGGCCGTGTCGGGGTGGTAGCCGAGCTGGAGGTACGCCAGCAGGACCGGTACGAGCCCGACCGCGACGACCGCGGCGGCGACGAGCACCAGCTGGCCCCGGTTCAGACGTACCAGACCCATACGATCACCTCCCCGTTCGGCGTCGGGACGGTCGCTCGTCCGGTCGGCGCGCCGGCCGGCCGTTCGTAGCCGACCGTGCCGTGTGGCGTCCCGACGCGGTACATCAGGTTGTCCGCGAGGATGCGGTCGACGCGCCGCTCGAGGGCGTCCCGCTCGCGGTCGAAGGCGTCGGCCGAGCGGGTCACCTCCGACAGTCGCGTCTCGCCGGCGTGTCGCGGTGGCTCGCTCGCCAGCACCGTCGCCGCGTCCTCCGCGTATGCGTTCAGCTGCGGCGTCTCGGTGTCGGCCGCCGGCACGCCGAGCGCGAACCCGGCCGTCACCGCGAGGATGAACACCACGCCGACGGCCGCCTCGACGATCGACAGCGACAGCTGCCCCCGGTCAGGCACCGACCGTCACCTCCAGCTGTGTTTTCGTCGTCCGCCGGGGGTAGTACGTCACCGTGACGTCGCCGGCCTCGGCGCGGCCCTCGAAGCGGAGCCTCGTCGTCTCGTACCGCGACAGCCGGACGTCGTGTTCGCCGGCGATTCCGTCGGGGTCGTGCAGGACGACGCGGTCGTTGGCCCGCACCGTTTCGACTCCGGCGCCGGGATCGACCTCGACCGTCGCCCGCGGGCTCCGCCGCGGCAGCGTGACGGTCTCGAACTCCAGCGGCGGCTCGAACGCGACGGTCTGCCGTTCGGCGACGACCGCCAGTCGCCGGGCGGTCGGGCCGGCCGGGTCACCGCGCTCGTACACCGTCTCGCCGTCGACGGCGACGCGCAGAGGAACGTCGGACGGGACGGCGGCTTCGACGTCGGCCGCCGTGAGCCGGCTGGCGTTGATGACGTTCCGGCGGTCGGTCAGCGGGCTGTCCGACGCCAGTAGCCGGTCGGCGACGGCGTCGGCCGTCGCCCGGGGCCCGGCGTCGCGCTCGGCGCTCGCGAAGGCGCCCTCGGCGACGACGACGGCGAGTCCCGCGGCGGTGGTGACCACGAGCAGCGCGACCGCCACGGCCGGGAGGTTCGCCTGCCCCCTCACGCGAGCCGCACCTCCAGCCCGCCGCCGGTCGACTCGACCCTGAGTTCGGTGCGGGCGCCGCTTTCCCACTCCCCGGTCACCCGGACGACCCGGGCCGGGAGCACGAGCGGCGTCGTCGTCGACACCGCGGGGTCGGAGTGTTCGAGGACGAGCACGCGGTCGCCGCCGTCGACCTCGGCGCGGACGCGGTACGTCGAGCCGGCGATGGTCGCCGGGAGGTCGACGGTGACGCGCACCGACGCCACCGTCGCCGTCGGCGGGACTGCCGCCTCGACGTCGGCCGCCGCGTCCGCGAGGGTCCGCTCGGCGACCTCCGCGCCGGCCGCGCCACGGTACTCCGCGACGGCACCGCCGTACAGAGTCGCCGCCACGAGCCCGACGTACAGTACTACGATCGTCGCCTCCATCGCCTTGCCGACGACGGGGCTCATCCCGCGGTCGGCCGCGCCGGCGTCAGCCACCGGCCGACACCTCCGCGTCGAGGTCGTGGACGACCAGGTAGCCGGTCCGTTCGCCGTCGAAGGTCGCCACCACGGTCGGCGGCTCGCCGGGCTCCCGGGAAACCGTCGCGCCGAGTTCCTCGAAGGCCCGCTCCCAGGCGCCGGGGGCGCTCGTCTCGACGGCGACCGCGAAGGTCGCGTCGCCGAGCGACCGTCGGTCGTGGCTCACGTTCGTTTCGACGGTCGCGGTGACGCCGCCGGTTCCGGCGGCCGACCCGACGTCGTCGCCGAGACGCGGCGCCCCGACGATCAGGACGTCGTCGTCGACGGTGACGGGCGGCTCCGTCTCGAGCCAGCCCCGTCCGTCGGTCCCGCGGACGATGGCGCCCGCGTGGAACGCGACCCGGCGGTCGCCGGCGCGGTAGACGAGCGCTCCGACGTCGAGTCGCTCGACGACGCTCCCGTCGGCCCGCACCTCGAGCGTCCGCTCGACGGCGTAGAGCTGGCCCTCCGCGAAGGTCACCCGCCCGCGCTGCGGTCCGGTCGCGGCGACGGGATCGACGGCCGTCTCAAGGTCGGCAGCGACACGGTCGGCGTCGGCCTGCGCGGCGCTGGAGTCGACGACCACGCCGACGGCCGCGGTGAGCGCCCCCATCGAGGCCGCCGCGATTCCGAGCAGCAGCGCGACGGCGACGACGTTCGACTGGCCGCGGTCGCGGTCACGGTCACGGTCACGATCGCGGTCGCGGTTGCGGCTCATATCATACCAGCCCCCGCGAAGACGGCGTAGCAGACCACGACCAGCGCGCCCGAGTGCAGCAGCGCCTCGTACCGGCCCCTGGAGGCGGTCCCGGCGAACCAGCCGCAGGCGAGCATCGTCGCCTGCGTGACGACGTAGAACCGCCGGGCGTCGCGGTCGACGTCGACGGCCTGCGGGTCGATCGCGATCGTCGACCCCTGCGAGACGCTCGACAGCTGTGCGAACCCGTCGAGGACGTACGCGTTGACCGCGACCACGATACCGACGACCAGCAGTGCGGTCGTCCAGCCGACGGCGACGTATACGCTCATTGCTGATCGAAGTTGTTTTCGTTGATAGTAGAGGGTGGAGATCTCAGTCTGGAGCGTCTCGAAGGTGGTCTCGGGGTCGCTGCCGGCCTCGAGCGCGCCGGTGACGAGCCCGACGGTCTGTCGGGCCAGCGGCGTGCCGACGCGGTCGACGAACCGGTCGAGGGCCTCCCGCCGGGTGTCGCCGCCGCCGCCGGCCGTCGTGAGGCCGAGTGAGAACGCCAGGTCGTCGATGTCGGCCTGTAGCGGGCCGAAGTCGACCTCGCGGGCGACGGTCTCGACGGCCGCCCCGAACGGTTTGCCCAGGCTGACATGACCGGAGACGGCGTGGACGAAGTCGCGTATCTCGCGGTCCTTGGCGTCGTCGCGGCGCGCTCGCCGGAGCGCGACCAGTCCGACCGGCAGTCCGTGCGCGGCGTAGCCGAGCAGGACGGCATTCAGCGGGCGCTCGCCGAGCGCCCACAGGCCGCCGCCGACGACCGCCGCGACGGGCAGGAACGCGACGGCGGCGCTCGCGGGATTCACCGTCGCGTCGGCGACCAGCGCGAGCCCCGACGGCCGCTCGTACGTCGGCGTATGGCTCGGCGGCCGCAGCTCCGACACCAGAACGGCGGTGATGGCCCCGACGACGAGGATGAACCCCGCGCTGCCGTAGATGAGTAGCGCCCGGACGGTCGGCGCTCCCGGCAGGCCGACCGTCGCCGACAGCCCCGGCGCCAGGACGCTCATCACGGTGACGATGATGACGAGCAGCGCAGGCAGCACGAGCAGGACGATGAACAGCTCCGCCAGCAGTTCGAGGAAGTCGCTGGCGCGCTGTCGCGTCCGCGACTGCCGGTAGGAGAGCATCCGCGACTCCATCCGGAGGTAGCCGACCAGCGCCTCGGTTCCCTGGCTCGCGTGTTCGCGGAACTTCAGCAGAAACGGCGCCAGCGCCTCCCGGGACGGGGTTTCCCGGGCGACGCCGCGGAGCCCGGCGTCGAGACTTCCCGTCAACCGTCGCTACCGTCGGCCAGCGCCCGCAGGTACCGCACCGCCCCCGGTAGCGTTCGCTCGATGGCGCTGCGACGGGCGCTCGCCCGCCATCGCAGGTAGACGCCGCCGGCCCTGACGGTCACGAACTTGCCGGCACCACCCGCTCCGAGGGCGACCGCCGCCGTGTACAGGCCCGGCACCGCCGGCGGCGCCCGGTCGAGCCCCGGCACGGCGGCCGCAACCGTCCGGCCGACCGCCGAGAGCGTCGTCGCCGGCAGCGCGAGCACGACCGACAGCGCGAGACAGCCGACGCCGACCCCGATCAGCCACGAGGCACCGTACACCCGTGCCAGATACGTGTCGAAGCCGATCCGGAGGGCAGCCCCGCGGTACCGGTCGCGGTCCCGGTCGTGCCGCGGTCGGTCGGCGTGCCGGGAGAACAGTGCGTACAGCCCTCGATCGAGGGCGGTCGGCAGCTCAGTCATCGACCCTCCCGGCGTGGCGGCGCTGGAGCCACTCGACGGTCGCCGCCTCGTCCGTCCGGAGGTCCGACAGGAAGCCGAACACCGACTCCATGTCGTCGACCTTCTCCCGGACCAGGTACTCGACGTAGCCGTGCTTGCGGTGGAACTCCCTTTCGACGGCCTCGACGGACCGGTCGGTCCGCCCCGCGAGCCGGTCGAACGTCCGGAGCCCGCGGTGAGCCGTCGGGTCGCCGAGCTTCGGGTGGTCGTAGGCGAAGCGCCACCCCCCGTCGGCCGTCCGTTCCAGCACTCTGTTGTAGTGGATCGTGGTACCGTCCTTCCGGATGCACTCGGTGTCCAGCCCCTCGGCCTCGCGGTCGGTGAGCAGCTCGACGACCTCGCCGACGTACCGCTCGCCGTCGACCCGACGCGGGAAGACGACGAGGTCGATCTCCCGCAGGAGGTACGCCGGCAGTCCCTTCTCGATGACGCGGTTGACCAGCTTCTCGATGTCCTCGGCGTGGGTCGTCCCGAGGACGCCGTGGCCGGTCTGTAACACCTCGCCGAACGTCTCGAACGACGCCGCGGTGTTGATCTCGGCGACCACCTCGATGTCGGGGTTGAGGTAGTTGGTCTCCGTCATCAGGTCGGCCATCGAGACGTTCTTGTAGTCGTCGCGGTGCTCGCGGGTCGTCAGCGAGACGCCCGTCTCGTGCGGCAACAGCACCTCCCGGGAGCCCTCGTCGATGCTGACCGGTCGGTCGTCGTAATCGATGAACGGCATGTGGGCGTTCATCAGCGTCGTCTTCCCGACGCCGGTCGGGCCCGAGAACAGCACGACGCCGCGGTACTCGTACAGCATCCACAGCAGCGTGACGAGTTCGGTCGGCGCGGAGCCGTTCTCCACGAGATCGACCGGCGTGAGCACGTCCGG
>PXSC01000100.1 GCA_003023535.1 Halobacteriales archaeon QS_9_70_65
TCCTTCCGGATGTAGTCGGTCGCGCCGGCGTCCATCGCCGCCTCGATCACCTTCTCGCCCCGGACGCTGGTGAACAGAACGAAGGGAAACCAGGGGTGGTCGGCCCGGACCGCCCGGCAGAGTTCGAGGCCGTCCAGCTCCGGCATCCGGTAGTCGCTGACGACGCAGTCGACCGGTTCCGCGTCGATTCTGGTCGGGACGGTCGAGGGATCGGCCTCGCTGCGGACGGAAATGGAGTCGTCGACCGTCTCGAGGAACTCGGCGGTGAGGTCCCGGATGGCCGGGTCGTCGTCGACGTGCAACACGGTGATATCCTGAAACATACTGCCGTTCTGCGGCCGTGGTCGTGAACTCGGCACCCGGGACCTGGGAGCGTGCTCGCGGGCCGGCGGGCGCTCACGCCTGGGCGAGTTCTTCGGCGATCGCCGCGTGACACTGCTCGCACAGCGGCACCTCGTCGTGGTCCGTGTTCCGGACGGTGAGGTCGTACCGGCGGGCGTCCGGGGCGCCGCAGTTGACACAGTCGCTTTCCATGACCTCTACTACGGCGGCTCCACATATAAAACGCCAGGGAGTTTGGACCGCCGATGTGTGGATGCGACCGGTGGCCGGCGGGCGGCGGTCGGCCGGCGATGGGCGGCGGTCAGCCGGCGACGGCGGCGAGGTCGGCGACGGCCGACGCGTCGACGTACCGCGGGAGGAGGTGAACGAGCGCCGCGGCGGCGGCGAGTTCGACGACCGTCACTATGACCGTGACGACGTTGGCGAACCGGCTCGAGGTGGTGACGCCCGCCGGGAAGCCGAACTCGCTGCTCGACAGCGGGTAGAACAGCGCGATGCCGCGGGTGCTCCCGAGGACGTCCAGCACGTAGTGGGTGAGCACGCCGATCCAGACGTACGCGAGGTTCCCGAAGGCGACCGGGAAGGCGAGGAAGACCGCCAGCACCGGCAGGTTGTGCAGCGTCTTCCGGTGCGTGCCGAAGGCGGTGTCGACGTCCGGGAACAGCGCCCCCAGCGTCACCGGGACGGTGACGGCGGCGACCGTCCGGAGCGTCTCGACCGTCGCCGACGGCTCGAGGACGAACCCCAGTCCGACTCCCAGCAGTACGGCGTTGAGGACGTGTCCCTCCTTGTTCATCGGACGTGGCCTCGCCCGCCCCGTACAAAAGCGTGTCCGGTCGCCGCGACCCGACTCCGGCTCCCGGCTCCGTGCTCCGTGTCGGGGGGTAGCGCCGGGGTCAGGCGGCCTCGACGGCCGCGAGCAGGTCCTCCAGCGCCCGCTCGGCGGTCTTCGCCTTGACCGTCGCCCGGTCGCCGTCGAGGACGTATCGCTCGACGGAGCAGTACGAGTCGCCGGTCCCCCACGGGGCGGCGTGGGCGACGGCGACGTAGACGGTGCCGACGGGTTTCTCGTCGCTGCCGCCGCCGGGCCCCGCGACGCCGGTCGTCCCGACCCCCCAGGCGACGCCGGCGGCGTCCCGTGCCGCCCGCGCCATCCCCTCGGCGACGGGTTCGCTGACGGCCCCCTCGGCGTCGATCACCTCGCGGGGGACGCCCAGCTCCGCCAGCTTGGCGTCGTAGCTGTAGGTGACGTACGACCGGTCGAAGTAGTCGCTGGCGCCCGGCACGTCCGTGATGCGGGAGCCGACCAGCCCGCCGGTGCAGGACTCGGCGACCGCGACGGACTCGCCCCGCTCCCGGAGGGCATCGCCGACCCGCTGTTCGATGGTCATGTTCGAGTAACGGCCGGCGACGGCTTCAACCTCCGGGCGGCGGCGAAGGTCGTGTTCAGGTAATCGAGAGCCAGCCGCCTAGCCGGCGTCGGGCCGGAGCCCGGACGGGGCTGACCGCTCGCGGAGCGAGAGAGGCCTCGAGGCGGAGCGGAGCGAGCCGACGCACGCACGGCCGTCTACCGCGTGTAACGATACTGTCGGTCCTCGACATTTGAATACAGCGTTCGGAGCGATCATACTGTCGTCGTAGTAACGACTAAATGCGACATATATATTGGGAACTGACTTCGCAACGACGATTACGAGATTATCCTCCGGTATTCGATTTCACCTTCGCGTATCGTCACGACCAGACTGGCCTCCCGACTGCCGGACCAGTCGTGTTCTTTCCGTCGATCGCCGATTTCGGTAACGACCGTCGCCCGGTTTCGCATGATGGATACCTCCTCCCAACTCGTCCGATCGAACCCCTCCAGCTCGAAATTGAACTGTTTCTCGTCGTCGCTCGTTTCGACGATGATCGATCCGGTTATTGACGCTTCTTGTCTGCTTCGGACCGTGAGGTCCTCTAAACTGCTGTCCGTCGGTGGTGGCGACTCCGTATCCTGTTCCCCGGTTGGCGTTCTCATCGGTGTCTCAGTCCGCTCTTCTTCTTTTTCCGGCACTCCTGCGCTCCCCTCTTCATCGTTCTGAAGTGCTGTGCACCCGGATACTGCTGCTACTGATAAGCAAATGAAATTCCTTCTGTTTCTCATGAACAAAATCAGTAGAATTCGAATAAATGTCTTATGTATCCATCCATGAATTACCTATCCTGTCGCGCTCGGAACTGCCTTTCCTCGCTTATCAAGAGTGGAGTTTCCTGATTCTGTGTCGGAATGTGCAGGAACAGCTCCCACAGCGTCCACGAGACGCAGGCGTCTCGTGCGGCCCATCAGAACGCGAAGCGTTCTGAGGACGGTTCCAAACTCCGCAGGCGACTTCCCTGGTGGGCCGGAGTGTTCCACTCCTGCCGATCTGATACTCGGCCACAACCGGCGGCGCTCGCTTCTTGCGGTCGTTCCAGAGAGCGTGGCGAGCATCTCACTATTCGTTTCGACCGCAGAGATTGACAGACGTGGCGGAGAACGTGTTTGCGAATCGTGTGGGTGTATCCCCTCTACACCGTCCCTTCCGGTCGCTCCGTGAAGGAGGGGGGATTAGCGCTCTCGTCGCAGAAGTAAGCACTACTGCGCCGAAGCGTCAGACCGACGTGGCTCGCGCCGTCACGGACAGTATGGACGACTACGACCGGCCGCTGTTCTTTCACATGACGGAGTACGCGGCCGCGGCCGAACGGGATGTCGTCGACATGGTTTCCGGCAACCCCGACTGGGAGGCGCCGGCGGCCGTCCGGTCCGGGCTGGCGGCGTACGCCGACGCCGACGTCGAGCGGTTCCAGTACCCGCCCAGCGAGGGACTGCGGGAACTGCGCGAGGAGATCGCCGCCCGCCGGAACGTCGACGCCGAGCGGGTGATCGTCACCAACGGCGCCGGCGAGGCCAACTACCTGGCGACGGCCTGTGCCCTCGAGGCGGCCGACGGCGACGAGGTGCTGCTCACCGACCCCGTCTACCCCTACTACCAGGGCCGGGCGAAGATGCTGGGGGCGACGCCGCGGTTCGTCGAGGCCGAGCCGGACGGGACGCTCGATCCCGCCGCCGTCCGGGCGGCGGCGAGCGACGAGGTCGCCGCGATCGTCGTCAACTCGCCGAACAACCCCACCGGCGCGGTGTACGGCCGTGAGCTGAAGCGCGAGTTCGTCGACGTCGCCGAGACACACGACGCGCTGTTGGTCTCCGACGAAGTGTACGATCACTTCGTCTTCGAGGACGGCGCCTTCGCGACCGCCCTCGAGTTCGACTCCGAGCGGGTCGCGGTCACCAACTCCTTCTCGAAGTCGATGGCGGTTACGGGCTTCCGGGTCGGCTACGCGGTCCTCCCGGAGTGGCTGCTCGAGGCCGCCCGGACGCGGCACATGCTGGTCAACGTCGCCTGCTCGCGGCCCGCCCAGCGGGCGGTGCTGGCGGCGCTGCGGGAGACGCCGGCCGACTACTACGAGGGGGCCCGGCAACTGCTGGCCGACCGTATCGACGCCTTCTGTGCGGCGCTCGAGGCGGCCGGTGCCGAGTACACCCGCCCCCGCGGCGGTTTCTACGTGATGGCGCGGTTCGACGGCTACCCCGGCACCCTCGACAACGCCGAACGGCTCGTCGACGAGGCCGGCGTCGCCGGTATGCCGGGGGCGGCCTTCGGCGATTCCCGCGAAGCGTGGCTCCGGTTCGCCCTCGTGACGCCCCGCGCCGAGGAGGCCGCCGACCGGCTGACATCGTTCTTCGCGTAGCGCGTCCGCGCGGCGAGCGGTCGTCGACGGTGCCGGCCGTCGGGACCACGACGGCCGACGACCGCTCGCGGCGGCCCACAGCGGCACACGATGGTCGACGCTGCTCGCGGTAGCCCCCACGGCGGCACACGACGGTCGATGACTGCTTACGACAGTCATCGACGGGTACACAAGTCCGGAGCGCCCAACGGCGGTATGAGCGACCTCACCGTCGAGCCGGTCGACTCCGTCGAGGCCGTCGCCGACGACGACCTCCCGGCCGGCGTCGACGCCCCGGAGTACGTCCTCTACGGCGGGAAGGCGGGAAGGGCGGCGTCGGAAAGACGACCTGTGCGGCCGCGACGGCGCTGGCCAGCGCCCGCGACGGCACCGCGACGCTGGTGCTGTCGACCGACCCCGCTCACTCGCTGTCGGACACCCTCGAGACGTCGATTCCGGCCGAGCCGACCCGCATCCGGGAGGCGGACCCGCTGTGGGCCGCCGAGATCGACCCCGAGGCCGCGACCGGACCGTTCGCGCCCGACGGGTCGGCGGCCGACGCCGACGCCGCCGGTGCCGGCCCCGCCGGCGGCGCAGGACTCGGTGGAATGGGCGAGCTGCTCGGCGGCGGCGACCACCCGCTGGCCGGCGGCGCGATGCCGGGCGCCGACGAGGCCGCCGCCGTCCAGCTGCTGTTGGAGTACCTCGACGACCCCCGCTTCGACCGCGTCGTCGTCGATACGGCGCCGACCGGCCACACCCTCCGGCTGCTGGAGCTGCCCGACGTCATGGAGTCGATGGTCGGCCGGCTGCTGGCCGTCCGCCAGAAGCTCTCCGG
This sequence comes from Halobacteriales archaeon QS_9_70_65, assembly GCA_003023535.1. The sequence goes on from PXSC01000100.1 coordinate 4,934, forward strand.
GATGGCCGGCAGCGTCGCCGGGTTCTTCGGCGGCGGCGACGCCGACGCCGACGTCGAGGAGGGCGTCGACGACCTCCGGGAGCTGTCGGCGAAGATCGAGCGGTTGCGGGACGCCCTACAGAACCCGACCCGGACCGACTTCCGCGTCGTGATGGTGCCCGAGGAGATGAGCGTCGTCGAGAGCGAGCGGCTCGTCGCCCGCCTCGGCGAGTTCGACGTCCCCGTCGGGACGCTCGTGGTCAACCGCGTGAGCGAGGACCTCGCCGGCGTCGCCGGCCTCGACGACGACTGGTTCGTCGCCCCCGACACCGAGGACTGTGAGTTCTGCCGGCGGCGCTGGGAGGTCCAGCGGGAGGCGCTCGCACGCGCTCAGGACCTGTTCCGCGGCCGGGAGGTCAGACGCGTCCCGCTGTTCGCCGAGCCGGTTCACGGGGAAGCGATGCTCGACGTCGTCGCCGCCTGTCTCGAGTAGTCGCAGGTCAGTCCACGACGACGACCCGGAGGTCGTTGACGTTCGTGCCGGTCGGCCCCGACCGCAGCAGCGCGTCGCGCTTCTCGAGGAAGCCGTGACAGTCGTTTTCCGCCAGCGCCGCCCGTGCCGCCTGTGCCGCCGCGTCGTCGAGGCCGCTGACGAGCGCGCCGGCGGCGTCGGTGCCGCCGTCGTGGCCATCGGTGTCGACCGCGCCGACGACCGCCGCCCCTGACGGCAGCGCGAGGCCGGCGCCGACGGCGAACTCCTGGTTCGGGCCGCCGGCGCCGTCGCCGTCGACCGTCACCGTCGTCTCGCCGCCGGACAGTAGCACGGCGGGCGGCTCGACGGGATGGCCCGCGGCGGCGACCTCGGCGGCGACGGCGGCGTGGAGCCGCCCCGCCTCGCTCGCCTCTCCCTCGATTCGCGTCGACAGCCGACACGGCTCGTACCCCCGGTCGGCCGCCACCGCCGCGGCGGCCTCGATCGCGTCGGCGGCGTCGGCGACGACGTGCGTTTCCGCGTCGACCGCCGGCGCCGGCTCCGGCGTCGCCGCTTCGAGGTGTTCGCGGACGGCCGCCGCCCGCACGTCGTGGCGGTCGAGAACGGCGAGGGCGGCCTCGGGGTCGACCGGCCGGGGGACCGTCGGGCCGCTGGCGACGACCCCCGGGTCGTCGCCGACGACGTCGCTGACGACGATTCCGACGACGGTCGCCGGCGCGGCCGCCGCCGCGAGGCCGCCGCCTTTCAGGCTCGAACAGGCCCGCCGGACGCGGTTCACCGCCTCGACCGGCGCGCCGGCGGCGAGCAGGTCCGCGGTGGCGGCCGCGAGGTCGTCGGCCGCCAGCTCGCCCGCCGGCGCACAGAGCAGCGCGCTGCCGCCGCCGGTGATTGCCGCGACGACGAGCGTCTCCTCGCCGGCCGCCTCGGCGGCCGCCAGCACCGCCTCCGCGCCGGCGACGCTGCCCTCGCCGGGCGTCGGGTGCTCGCCGAGCCGAACCGCGACGCCGTCGGGGTCGGCGGTCCGGACGCCGGTGACGACGACGCCGCCGTCGGGGTCGAGCCGGTCGGTCAGCGCCGCCGCCAGCCCGTCGGCCGCCTTGCCGCCGCCGACGACGAGTACCTCCTCGTACGCCGAGAGGTCGTAGTCGGCGTCCCGGACGCGAAGCGTCCCGTTTCGGACCGCACACTGCCGCTCGACGGCCCGCTCCGGGCGGGCTGCCCCGATTCCCGCCGCCAGACAGTCCAGCGCCAACTCGCGGGCCGGCGACGTCGCGTGGGCCGATCGGTCGGCGAACACGTTACGCCGCGAACCGCCGGACCGCTTCGAAGACGCGGTCGCGGACGGGGTCCGGCAGGTAGCCGGCGTAGACGAGCAGCTGTGCGACCCGCCCGACGACGTACCGGGGCTCGGGGTCCGGCGAGACCGACGCCTCGACGACCGCCTCGGCGACCGCCGCCGGGTGGACCGCGAAGGGGCCGTCGCCGCCGAGCAGCGAGGTGTCCTCCTGGAGGCCGTAGACGTCGGCGTAGGCGTCGGTGCGGTCGAGGCGGTCGAGCTCGTCGCCGATACGGTTCCGGAACGACGTCTCGACCGGACCGGGTTGGACGACGCTGACGTCGACGCCGAGCGGCGCCACCTCCAGCCGGAGGGCGTCGCTGTACCCCTCGACGGCATGCTTCGAGGCCGCGTAGGCGCCCATCCCGGGCGCCGCCAGCCGCCCGGCCACCGAGGAGACGTTGACGATGGTGCCGTCCTCGCGGGCCCGCATGTGCGGCAGCACCGCCCGGACGAGCCGGTGGGCGTGCCGTCGCGTAGACGCGCCACTCCTCGTCGAGGAAGGCGTACGCCGTCGCCCGGCCGATGCCGGACGAACAGCCCGTGATGAGAACCGTCCGATCGCTCATATGCGCCGCTCGACTGGCCGACAGTTAAGCTATCCGTCCCGTTCCGCCGGCCGCTCCGAGGTCGGCACTCCATGTCGGCGACAGCGGGAGCGACGTCGTCGCGGCCCACCGCGCCGGCCTGGACTCGGCGTTCCTCCGCCGGCCCCACGTCCGAGACGCCGAGTTGCCCGCCGAGCCGACCCACGAGGTCGAGACGCTGCACAAGGTGGTGGCGCTTCTGGACTGATACCGCCGGAGTTAGAGACGAGGACTACAGCCAGCTATCGACGAAAACGACGCCACGGAGCGTTTCCCGGTCGCTGACGGCGTTTACCGCGCATGATTGCCGTCGCTATTTCATAGGCCGTCAGGCCATGATCGTCGATGAAGAAGACCCCTGCGTGGTTCTCCTCGTCCATCGCCAGAAAATCGGTGTCCTTGGTGACGACGACGTGGTCGTGCTCGCGGGCGTGCGGAGCGATATCGTCGTGGTCCGCGACGCCAGCGTCGAGGGCGTCGACGACGTGTTCGCCCTCGTGACCCTACCCTCTGCGCGCAGATACGCGAGCACCCCGTCGACGTTCTCGTCGAGAAGGACCGAAATCGAGTTCCCGCCGTCCGTCACTCGGCGTCCTCCGGAGCGAAGGCCTCCTCCCGGGCGTCATCGACGCGTTCGCGCCGTCGCTCCCGGACCGCCTCCATCTCCGCGGGGTGTTCGTGGTAGTACGCTAGTGCCCGGTAGATGGCCGCGACCTCCAGGCCGTAGCGGTCGGCGAACGCCCGCGGCGAGACGTCTCCCCTCTCGACCTCCTCGTGGACCTGCAGGACGCCGATTCGGTGTCCCTCAATTCGAGGTTCGCCGTTCAGCACCCCCCTCCTCGGAGACGATTCCGGCCGCTCGCTGTGCCATATCGGTAGTAGCCGTCCGATAGTAGGAAAAACCATCGCACGGACGTCAGCCCCTGCGGTCGTCGAATTCCCTGCCGTCGGGACCCTTCGACTGGCGAGCGGTGGTTTCGGTCGGGGACCGTGGGACGACCTGGTTCCTCCGGTCAGCCGTACTTCGTCTTCAGTTCGTCGGCGTACCGGTCGGCCAGCCGCGTCGGCCGCGGGAGTTTGTACTCGCCGCCCGTCGCCGCGACGACGTCAGCGGCCGTCGCCGCGGACAGCCGATGGCCCGGGGAGACGTACAGCGGGTTGATCGCCGTCGAGTTCGGGTACTGGCGACTCTGGTAGGCGTAGCCGACCACCTCCCCGTCCGGCGCGGTCATCGAGTCGTCGGCCTCGATCGGGACGCGGGCGCCCTCGGATAGCGCGTCGACGGGCTCGCGCGGCCGCCCGCATAGCAGGCTCTTGGCGACGCCGACGACCGGCACGTCGAAGCAGACGCCGACGTGGGTTGCGATGCCGGCCTCCCGGTAGTGAATCCGGCCGCTGCCGTCCAAGACGAGAATGTCCGGCTCGACGTCGAGATCCTCCAGCGCCGCCAGAATCGGCTCGCCCTCACGGAAGGTCAACAGTCCGGGGATGTAGGGGATCGACAGCGGCGTGACGGCGCTCGCCCGGGCGATCACCTCGCCGCCGCGGAGCGCGACGACCGCCGAGACGGCCCGCTCGTCGAGAAACGCCTGGTCGACGCCGGCGGCGACGGCCTCGTCCGACCGGACGGCCGCCGGCCCGACGTCGGCGTCGTCGGCGAAGGTCGCCGCCGCGGCGACCTCGTGCTGTATCGCTTCCATCTCCTCGCGGGAGCGGCTCCCGTCCGGTCGGAACCGCTCGTCGACGATCTCCATGCTACGGGAATCGGCCCGGACCGCCGGGGCCGCCGGGGCCGCCCCGGCCGGGCCCGAGGTTCAGCTGCCGGGGGCCGCCGCCGACCTGGCCCTTGATGCGGTTGCCGTACCAGAGGCCGACGAACAGCCCGACCAGGTGCGCGAAGTGGGCGACGCCGCTGAGCACGCCACCGCCGGTGGTGTTCGACGCCACCGCGAAGATGGAGAAGGCCGCGAACAGCACCGTCAGGGTCCGGATCGACATCGGGATGACGAAGAATAGAAGCACCTTCAGCTCCGGCGCGGTCATCGACAGCACGCCCATGATGGCCATGATGGCGCCGGAAGCGCCGAGGACGTTCGCCGTCTCGCCGGTGACGAGCCCGAGGCCGACCTGCCCGAGGCCGGCGGCGATACCGCTGACGAGAAAGAGGGCGGCGAACTTCTTCGAGCCGTCGAGAGGGTGAACAGCGACCGCCAGACGTCACTTCTGTGCCCGAAACCCAGTGCCGGCACGACGACGAACTGGAACCCGAAGACGACGACCGAAACGGCGAGAAACAGGTAGGCGACGTTGCCCCGGAAGTAACCGAGCAGGCCGCCGGGACCGGCGACGTTCAGGCGGCCGCCGAGACCGCCGCTCGGGCGGCCGGCGTCGCTCACGGAGTCGTCGAAGCCGCTGTCGAACACCGGGTCCGGGTCGTTCCACTGCTCGAGCCCCGGACAGCCGTGGCTCTCGGGCAGCCGGTGTTCGCCGCAGTAGGTGCCGCCGCAGCTCCCACAGTCGTACGGCATGTTCACCTGCTTGCCGCAGACGTCACACTCCGCCATTGCCCACCGTTGGCCGCCGCGCCGCAAAGTCGTTTGGATGTGACGCTCGGCGGCCGTCGCCCCCCGGTCCTTATTTGCGGCTCGACGCCGTAGCATCCCGCGTGCAGGAGTATCAACGCAAGCAGCTCCTCGAGCGGATCGGCCGCGAGAGCGCGACGGTCGGCGTCGACATCCCCGAGCGCATCGAGGTCCAGGGAACGGAGGTGGAGCTCCGGGAGTTCGTCTTCGAGATCAAGCGCCGGGAGACGGTACCGGCCGGCGAGCGCGAGCGGGTCGAACAGGCCAAGCGGAACCTCCGCCGCGAGCGGCTCGAGCGGAAGGAGCGCATCGAGGCCGGCGAGGTCCCCTTCGAGGAGGGCGAACGCGAGGCCGACGCGATCATCGGCATCGACCGGGCGCTGGAGGCCCTGGAGAACCTCGACGGCCCCTCGGTCGAGGCCGAGGCCGAACGACAGGCGACGGCCGACACGAAGCGCTGGATGAGCTTCCTGAAGCAAGCGCTGGGCGACGACGACGACGGCCCGCAGGTCCGGGGCCGGGGGCCATGAGCCGCAACGACGAGGTCGCGACCCTGCTGGAGGAGATGGCCGACCACCTCGAGGCCCGCGACGTCGACTACAAGCACAAGAGCTACCGGCGGGCGGCCGACAGCATCCGCGCCCACGCCGTCGCCGTCGAGACGCTCCACGCCGAGGGCGGCGAGGACGCGCTCGCGGAGATCGACGACGTCGGCGACGCCATCGCCGCCAAGACCGCGGAGTACCTCGAGGAGGGCGCGATCGGCGAACTCGAGGAGCTCCGCGAGGAGATGCCCGTCGAGATGGACGCCCTGACGGCCGTCGAGGGCGTCGGTCCGAAGACCGTCGCCTCGCTGTACGAGGCGCTGGGCGTCGAGACGCTGGACGACCTCGAGGCGGCCGCCGAGGCCGGCGAGGTGCGGGAGATCGGCGGCTTCGGCGCGAAGACCGAGGAGAACATCGCCGAGAACATCCCCTTCGCCCGCGAGTCCCGGAAACGGAGCCTGCTCGGGGAGGCCCGGCCGGTCGCCGAGCGGGCGCTGTCGTTTCTCGACGCGCGGCCGGCCGTCGAGCGGGTCGACGTCGCCGGCTCGCTGCGGCGGTGGCGACCCACCATCGGCGACGTCGACGTCCTCGCCGCCAGCGACGACGGGGCAGCCGTCGTCGACGCCTTCGCGGAATGGGACGCCGCCGACGACGTCATCGAGGCCGGCACGAGGAAGGCCAGCGTCCGCGTCGACGGCCTCCGGATCGACCTCCAGGTCGTCGTCCCCGCGGAGTTCGGCGCCGCCATCCAGTACTTCACCGGCAGCAAGGCCCACAACCTCGCGTTCCGGAACCGCGCCATCGACCGAGAGCTGAAAGTCAACGAGTACGGCGTCTTCGACGTCTCCGAACTCGACTCGGACGGCCCGTCGGACGGGTCCGACGATGTCTCCGAGCTAAGCTCGGACGGCCCGTCGGACCGGTCCGACGATGTCTCCGAACTCGATTCGGACGGCCCGTCAGACCGGTCCGACGACCCCGACGAGAGCCAGCGGGCCGGCGAGCGGGTCGCCGGCGAGACCGAGGCGGGCGTCTACGAGGCCGTCGGCACCGAGTGGGTACCGCCGGAGCTGCGCGAGAACCGCGGCGAGGTCGCGGCGGCGGCCGACGACGCCCTCCCGGAGCTGGTGACGACGGCCGACGTCGCCGGCGACCTCCACTGTCACACCGCCTGGTCCGACGGCGAGCCGACGCTCGCGGGGCTCGTCGAGGCCGCCGCCGACTTCGGCCACGACTACGTCGCCGTCACCGACCACGCGACCGGCCCCGGGATGGTCGGCGGCGTCGGCCTGGACGACGGGACCCTGCGCGAACAGCTGGCCGAGGTGCGCGACGTCGCCGCCGACGTCGACGCCGACGTCGAGGTGTTCGCCGGCGTCGAGGCCAACATCGGTGCCGACGGGTCGGTGTCGGTCGACGACGACCTGCTGGCGGCGCTGGACTGCGTCGTCGCCTCGCCGCACAGCGGCCTCGACGGCGACGGCACCGACCGGCTCGTCGCCGCGATCGAACACCCCGAGGTCGACGTCGTCGGCACGCCAACCCGAACCGGCTCGACCTCCGCTCCAGCTACGTGAAGGTCGCCGTCGAGGCCGGCGCGACGATCGCCGTCGACACCGACGCTCACCGCCCCGAGTCCTTCGAGTACGTCCGCTACGGCGTCCACACGGCCCGCCGCGGCTGGTGTGAGCCCGACGATATCCTCAACTGCCGGGACGCCGACGGCGTCCGGCAGTTCCTGGAGGGTTGATGAGCGACGCCGCCGACGTTCGCCCCGGGACCGACCGGCTGCTGCTGGACGTCATGCTCGGGAAACTGGCCGTTTACCTCCGGATGTGTGGCTACGACGCGGCCTCCACCGGCGACCGCGACGTCGAGGCCGATGACCGGCTCCGCGGGCTGGCGGCCGCCGAGAACCGGCGGCTGCTGACCCGCGACCGGGCGCTGGCCGCCCGGACCGACGGCGCCGTCCTGCTGACCGAGCGGGACGTCGTCGACCAGCTGTCGGAGCTCCGGACGGCGGGGTTCGAACTTGCGCTCGAGGAGACGCCCGCCCGCTGCGGGCGGTGCAACGGCGCCGTCGAGGCGGTCCCGCCGGACGCCCCGACGCCGGACTACGCGCCGTCGCCGGCGGCGACCGACTGCTGGCGCTGTGACTGCGGGCAGGTGTTCTGGAAGGGCAGTCACTGGGACCGCGTGGCGGGGGCACTGGAACGCTCGCGGTGACGCCGCGACCGCCGGCTCACCGGCTCACCGGCTCGCCCGCGTGTTCGTGTTCGACGTCCACTCCTCGCAGGCCTCCATGTCGTCCATCCGGTCGTCGTGATAGCCGCAGTACGGCACCATCCCGTCGTCGGTACGGACGTACCGGAAGTGCGTACAGTTGCCGCAGTAGGTGTCGCCGAGCGGGGACGCGGACTCGTCGGCGAGGAACTCGGCGTCGTCGGTCGTCGCGCCGCCGTCGGTGATGCTCTGACTGTTCTCGGCCGCCCGTTCGGAGCCGCCGCGGTTGGTCTGGGTCTCGACGTCGCCGTCCGGGGTCCCGCCGAAGACGCCGATACCGCCGAGTGTCCCCTCCAGCCGGTCGTTCGACATCTCGACGACCCGGGTCTCGCCGGCCTTCGTGATCTCGAGTTTGACCGTCCCGCCGGGGTCGTTGCGCGCCTTGAAGTTCGCGACGGCGACGAACAGACACCAGGTCGTGACGATGGTGCCGAGGAAGTACACCGACGCGACGACGAGCGTCATCGTGACGCCCCGGAGCCGCCGCGACGTCTGCGGGATGGCGGTCATCGTTCCGAGCAGCACCAGCGGCAGCCCGACGCCGCCGAGCACGCCCGCGACCTCCCGGGCCTCGTAGAGGCCGAGCCCGAACCGGCCGCCGACGCCGGTGGTCGCCGTGGCGATGCCCGCGACGAGCAGGACCGCACCGACCCCGAACAGCGCGACGCCGGCGTACACCCGCCGGAGGCCGGTCCCGCCACCTCCGTCGTAGACCTCCGTGAGGCTAGCCATGGCGCCGTCTTGCACGTCTACATACAAAACAGTGCGTCAGACGCACGCAAGACGGGTATCGATCGCCCCGGCCACCCCTCCCGGAGTCGTCTCTACCCGTTCGGTCCGCGGATCGCCCGTTCGGCCGCCGCGAGCGCGGCGTCGGGGTCGAAGGCCTCGACGACGGCGTCCAGTTCGGCCGCGTCGGCGTCGGCCAGCTCGCGGGCGTGGTCGGTCACGTTCGGCAGCGCCCGGACGACGTTGTCGACGATCGGTACCGTCGCGCTCCGTGCCGACCGCGACAGCGGGTTGAGGTCGACGACGATCTCGGTCTTGCCGGTTTCGGCCAGCGCCTCCGCCCGGTCGCCGTCCTCGAGCGGGACGACGACGACGTCGGCGCGTCCGATGCCGTCGGTGTCGACCGTCGCACGCCCGTGGTCGAGGCCGGGAACCCGGCCGTCGGCCTCCAGCCCGAGCACCTCCTCGGCGCCGTGCTCGCGGAGGTGGGCGGCGACGTGTTCCATCCGTTTCTCCGTACGGTTGAAGAGATTGACCTCGAGGTCGGCGCCGGTCGCCTCGGCGAGTTCGACCGTTTCGCCGGGCGCCAGCGCCGCGACGTTGCCGTTCACGGAAACGACCGGCCGCTCGGCCCGCAGGAGGTGGGCGGCGGCGGCCCGCTCGGCGGCGTTGGCGCTCGGGATGGTCCGCTCGCCGAGCAGGTAGTCGAAGGCCTCGCCGCGACCCTGGGCGATGAGCCCCTGCTCCGAGGTGATACCCTTCTCGACGCCCGCCTCGATGCGGTGTCGCAGGAGCAGCGACTCGTAGCGGGGATGGGACTCCGGGACGTCGACGTCGGTCATCTTTGCGGTAGCGAGGAAACCCCGCCGCTTGCGGCGGGGAGGAATCGCGTTCGGTTAGCTGGGCATTTGCACGCGCTTCGCCCGCCTGTCTGTCCTATCCGGTTGTCTCGCCGGTGTCGAGGGCGCGGTAGCCTTCGAGTAGGAGCCCTTTCCATGTGTATCCTCTCCGGTCTTTGAACTCGCTCAGTTTCTCGAATTGTTCTTCGCTTACTTCGATGTGAATGCTTTTCGCCATACATTCCTATCTTATCCCATATTCTTATGTATCTTCGGTTGGTACGCATTGGTGTCGGATGACCGCCACTGCCACAAAAACGCTCGAAGCCACGCTCGCGCTGCCAACGGCGCACAAAGAGCAACGACTTCAGCGTACTGTGGCGACGTATCGACGCGCTCTTTCGGAGTCGTTCGACTCCGGCGCGGACACGCAGACGGCGGTCAACCATGTCGTCACCGGCTACACGCTCACGTCCTACGCCAAAGACGCGCTCAAGAACTACGTCCCGCAGCTCCGGGAGACGTACAACGCTTTGGAGTTGGACGACGACCACCCTGTCCGGTTCACGAATCGGGGCTGGCGTCTTGACCACTCCGAGGAGCGCGAGCACGAGTTCTGTTGGCGTGTCCCGCAGGCTGGACGCGGCAACGCCTTCTGGATTCCACTCCGCATCAACCCCGCACAATGTGAGTTGTGGGACGACCTCCTCGACGGCGATGTGACGGTCGGAGAGTTCCGACTCCAAGAACACCGCACCAACTGGGTGCTTCACGTCACCGTCGAGTACGAGGTCGCGGAACCCGAGGAGCCGGACGACCCGACGCCGGTCGGCTTCGACATCGGCGAATCCAAACTCCTGACGGGCTGTGCCTGTCAGGACGGTACTCCGACCCAACCGATGCTGTTCGACGGCGGACGCGCCCGTCACCTCCGTAAAGAGATGCACACGACACTCTGCCGCCTCCAAGAGCGAGACGCCGCCGAGTGGCGCGTGGACGAACGATTCAGCCACTACCAGAACGCCCTCACGGACATCGTGGAGAAGGCGTCTCGGCAGGCCGTCGAGTACGCCAGACAGTTCGAGAATCCGATTATCGTGCTCGAAGACCTGTCGTACATCCGCGAACATCTCGACTACGGCAAGTGGATGAACCGCCGACTTCACAACTGGGCCTTCGCGCGCCTTTCCGGGCGCATCGATCATAAGGCCCGTGACGCTGGGATTCCGGTGCGGTTCGTGAATCCAGCGTACACAAGTCAGACGTGCCACGCCTGCGGTCACCTCGGTTCGCGGTCGTCGCAGGCCGAGTTTCGGTGTACGAACGACGAATGTTGGGTAACGGAGTACCAAGCGGACATCAACGCGGTCGTCAGGACTGCGTCCTGACGGGCAGCCAGAAATCTGCGATTTCTGGCCACGGCGGCCAATATCGCCGGTCGCCGCAACCCGTGGGGAGAGAGCCTGCCTTGGAAATCGGCAGGCGATGACTCGCCACGGGACGGGAGTGCTTGTGACAGCACCACGGGACACCGGGAGGCGAGTCGGAAATCCCGACAGACGACTCTCTCGGCGTACAGTTCCGGAACCTCCTCGCATAACGAGACTCCCCTTGTAGGAAGCCCCGCCGTTCACGGCGGGTGAGGATGTCACGTCCGTCGGTGGACGACGGGCGATGAAAAGCGTCCCGCTCCGTGGCGGCCACCTCGCAGACGGGACGGGCCCGCTACCGCAGGTGGGCGCCGGCCAGCGAGACGGAGCACCGCTCGGCGTCGTAGCCGGCGTCCGACAGCCCGGTATCCAGCGCGAAGACCGTCTCGCCGAGCATCGCCATCGAGGCCTCGCCGCCGGCCGCCGAGACGTCCTCGATGGCCTCCCGGACCGCCGGCGTCAGCAGGCCGACCTCGCGGGCGAAGCTCCGGGAGACGTGCATGAACGTCTCCAGGGTCGG
>PXSC01000101.1 GCA_003023535.1 Halobacteriales archaeon QS_9_70_65
GGGCCGAGGGACCTTCGGTCCCTCGCGGTCGTCGGGCGACGCCCGACTGCCTGAGGGATCTCCGATCCCTCTCTGTCGTCGGCGCACAGCACCGACTGCCCGAGGGAGCCTACGGCTCCCTCGCTGCTTGCGTCACCGGGAGAGCGTCGCTCTCCCGAGTTCGCGGCGCACGGCGCCGCGAACGCCGGGGGTCGTCGAGAGCGCCTCGCCCGTTCAGTCCGCCAGGAGTCAGTTGACCGGCCGGCAGAAACTGGCTTGTCAATCGGTTCTTATCTGAACACCGCCGTCCGTTCCGTTCCATCGCCGCCGGTCGTCGGCTCCGACGGCGGGCTGCACGACGAGCAATCCATTTCCGTCCGCCGGCCGTCGGTCCGTCCGACGTGAGCGACAGGGAGCCGACGAGCGTGCTGCTGCCGACGACGGAGTGGAGCCCGGTCTGCGAGCAGCTACGGGCCGGACTCGCGGAGGGCGACGAACTGCTGGTGCTGTGCGACACCGAGGCCGACCCCGTCGCGTGCCGCGACACCCCCGACGGCGTCGAGATCGTCGTCGCCGGCGAACCGGAGGGCTGTTCGGGGAAGGCCAACGCCCTGGCAGCGGGAATGGAGCGGGCGGAAAACGACCGGTTCGTCTGGACCGACGACGACTTCGATCGGTCGCCCGGGTGGCTCGATCGTCTCGTCACGGGGAGCCGGCGCCACGGCCCGACGACGCTGCTGCCGGAGTTCGTCGGCGGCGGCTGGTGGCACCTCGCCAAGCCGGCGCTACTGCTGACCCTCGTCGTCCGGACGCTCCTCGTCGAGCGCCGCGGGGACGGTGAGGCCTTCCCGTGGGGCGGCGGCGTCGCCTTCGGGCGCTCCGACCTCGAAAGCGGCGTCGACGCGCTCGTCGCCGACCTGCGGCGCTGTCTGAGCGACGACCTCGTCCTCGACGACCACCTCCGGCGGTGCCGCCGCGACCCGGAGCTGGACGCGACGGTCGCCGTCGACGGCGACCTGAAGAGCGTCTCCGACCGGCTTCTGCGGTACTTCCGGGCCGACCACGTCCACAAGGACGGCGGCCTGACGGCGGAGTTCGCGCTGTGGTGTCTCATCGCCGCCGCCGCCGTGCTCGCGCCGCTTCCGGCCGCGGTCGCCGCGACGGCCGCCGTCGGCGTCGCGCTCTCGGCGGCCGGCCAGCTCCGGTGGCACGCCGCGCTCGCCTACCCCGCCGCTCTGCTGGTACCGCTGCTCCTCGCGGTCGGGATGGTCGTCACCGACGTCGAGTGGGCCGGCCGGCGCTACCGCGTGACCGCCGACGACATCGAGGTGGTGGCGCGGTGACGCCCGCCCGTCGCTCGCGGAGCCCGCCGGTCAGCGTCGTCCTGCCGACGACCGACGGCGTCGGCGCCTGTCGGGAGGTGGCGGCGCTGCTGGCGCCCGACGACGAACTGCTGGTCGTCTGCGACACCGGCGCCGACCCCGTCGTCGACGCCGAGTTGCCGGCGGCCGCCCGCGTCGTCGTCGCCGGCGAGCCGGAGGGCTGTTCCGGGAAGGCCAACGCCGTGGCGGCGGGCCTGGAGGCGGCCGCCCACGACCGGTTCGTGCTGACCGACGACGACTTCAGCCGGCCGCCGTCGTGGCTCGACCGGCTCCGGGCGGACTACGAGCGGCTCGGTCCCGTCTCGGAGCTGCCGCTGTTCGTCGGCCGGGACCCGCTGTCGCGGCTGCTGGAGCCGCTGTACGCCTGGGGGACGCTCGGGCTCTCCCGCAGCGACACGCCGTGGGGCGGCGCGCTCGTCTTCGACCGCGCCGACGTCGACGGCCCGGTCGTCCGGCGGCGGCTCCGGCGGACGGTGAGCGACGACGGCCTCCTGTCGGAGCACCTCGAGGTGACCCAGCGCCCCCGGCTGCGGCGCGTCCCGGTCGGCGGCTCGCTCCGGACGTCCCTGGAGCGGCACGTTCGGTTCGTGCAGATATTCCGCCGGTTCGCGCCGTGGGGGCTGGCGAAGACCGCCACCGTTCTCGCGCTGCTGACCGCCGTCTGTCTCGCCGCCCCGGTCGTCGGCGTCGCCCTCGTGACGGCGCTGACCGCCGCGGCCTACGCGACGCTCGGCGCCGGCCGTCCGGCCGTCCTCTGGAGCGCCGCCTCGGTCGTCGCCTTCCTCCCGCTGCTCTGCTACGCGCTGGCGCGCCGGACCTTCGTCTGGGGCGGCCGTCGCTACCGCTGGCGGGGGCGGTTCGACGTGGAGGTCGAGGGCCGCGTGGATCGGTAGACCGTCGAGCGGCCGCCGCGAGGCCGCCGTCTACCGGGCGTCCGGGGCCGCCGACCGCCGTTCGCGGGCCTCGAGCGCGACGAAGACGCCGGCGGCGAGCAGGATCAGCTCCAGTTCGGGGTGCGCCAGGGGAGTCCGGTACAGCGCCAGAAGACGCACGACTGGCGAGACGGCGTCGGTCGGGTACTCCACCGGCGGCAGAACGGGCCACAGCAGGAACGTCAGGTCGCCGTACTGGCCGGCGGCTAGCGCCCCGAGGGAGTCGCCGAGCAGGTGCGACAGGTAGCCGACCGCGAAGGCCGCCGGTGCGTGCTCGAGCGGCCGCCGCCACCCCCGGCCGGCCCCGTCGACCCGTCGCGCGAGCGCCCACACCCCGACGACGAACACGCCGGCGACGAGAACCGAGTGGCCGAGCGACCGCCCGCTGGCCAGCACGCCGTAGAACGACAGCGGCTTGTCGAGCAGGTCCGGAAGCTGGCTGCCGACGGCCAGCGGCACCAGCGCCCAGCGGACGGGCAGCGGTCGGCGGGTCGCGGCGGCGAGGCCGACGTACGACAGGTAGGCGAACGCCGCGTGCCCGAGCGGGAACACGGTCGGACGTCTCGCGGAACACGGGTAAGCGTGCCGACCGCGGGCCGTCGGTCCGGCACCGGCGGCGGTCAGTCGTCGCCGGTCGCCCCGCGTCCGTCGGCGTCCGCGGCGGGCTCCGCCGTCACGCCCGAGACGCGGATCTCGATTCCGGCGTCTCGATCCGTCGCCTCGACCTCCCAGCCGTGGGCCTGCGCCAGCGCCCGGATGTTTGGCCCCACGAGCCCGGCCTCGGCGTGCGGGACCGCGCCGTAGTCGAACAGCGTCGACGGGTCGGCACAGTCCAGCTGCCCGCCGACGACCCGGAACCGGACCTCGTCGCCCGACAGGGTCGCCGCCAGCTCCGCCGCGTCGAGCTCCTCGGCCAGCCGTGCCGCACAGCCGACGAGCTCGCTCCACCGCTCGGAACACGCCCGAACGCGGCCGTCTCCCTCGACGGCGAGACGCACGTCGTCGATGTCGGCCGTCCGGACGGCCTCCCGGACGGTCGGCTCGAACCGCAGCGTGGCCGGGTCGGTGACCCGCTGGCTCAGCCGCGCCATCTGCATCAGCGTCTCCGCGACCCCGATCATCCGGTCGGTGACCGCGTCGGTCCGCTCGAGGTGTTCGGCGGCGGCCTCCTCGTCGCCGGCGGCCACCGCCTCGGCCGCGAGGTCGACGGAGCCGTCGGCGATACTGAGCGTGTTCCGCAGCTCGTGGGCCACCGCCGTCGAGAACCCCTCGAGCTGGTCGGACTGTCGCCGTGCCGCCCGGCGCTGGCGCTCGGCCTCCGTCGCGTCCGTCGCCACCAGCGCCCGCCCGGTCCGCTCGGGGCCGATCGTCACCGCCGTCTCGGTCACGAGGCAGTGTCGCGTGGTGCCACGGTCGACCGAGCAGAAGCGTGAGTCGGCGGTGTCCTCGGCCGTCGCGCCGGCGTGGGCGGCCAGCTCCGGCGCCGCCGCCGACAGGGACGATCCGGCCTCGACGCCCGGGAACAGCGTCGTCGCCGCGTCGTTGAACTCCCGGACGACGTCGTTCCCGTCGACGACGATCACGGCGTCATTGATGCTGTCGAGCAGCTGTCTGTGGCTGGTCCAGGTGACACGCTCGAACGTCCCGTCGACGACGTAGAGCGCTCCGAGCGCGAAGACGGCGACCCCGGCCGGCTCGTAGTTGTTCGCCAGCAGCCCCGGAACCGAGAAGGCTGCCATGACGTTCGGTACCACCGGAACGACGGCGAGGCCGACGAGCGCCGCCAGTGCCGTCGTGTCGATGTTCGACCGGACGAACGTCCGGAACAACATGTAGGTTCCGACGGCCGTCAGCGAGTAGGCGACGGTGGTCGTGAGCCAGTGCAGCCCGAGCAAATCGATGCTCGCGTGTCGGAACGGCGTCGTCACCACCTCCAGCTCGAAGTACCAGCCGTGGAGCCCGTTGGTGAGCTTCAGTGTACTGACGCAGACGAACACGGCGGCGGCGATCCGCCTGTAGAGCGGGTTGAGGTGGTAGTCGTGGCCGGTGTACGCCGAACAGAAGTAGAGCCACGCGCCGACGGTCGTCAGGCCGGCGACGAGTCCGACCCGCCAGCCCCCGGCGGATACCGTCGTGTGGCACCCACCGGACCCGCCACAGCGCGGCGAGACAGCCGCTGGCCGCGAGGGCGAACGCGGCGACGTGAAGCGTCCTGAGCATGTGTCCTTCCGAGCGTCGAGTTCAACTGAGCCAGATGACGTGCCCTGATAAATAGCCGTGATTCGCTTCTCGGCTCGAAGTCGGGGCAAGTTTTTATAAAATGGCCCGCCGGCCCGGGGTCGGAATCCTTCGTCGTCCGGTTTCGTGACCCGCGTACGGTCTCCCGCAGAACGGGCCCCGGACGCTCGAGACGGATGTCGCGGCGACCGGCGACGGCCGTCTCGGCGTCGTCGACACCGGTCTCGGCGACGAGCGGGTCGTCCGACGGCGGAACCTCCGCGCCGGCCCGCTCCTCGACGGCGGCACGCTCTATGCTACCGGGCGGCTGACCCTCCACGCGCTGGCACCGGACGACGGAAACGCCCGCCGGACGCTCGAGTACGATGAGGAAACGGACGACGACCCGCTCCGTCCGATCAGGAGCCCGCCGCCGACGACGAAGGGCTCTGCGTGCCCGGCCGCGACGGCCTCCGGGCGGTCGGCCGCGACGGCGGCCGGGCGCGGACGGTCGGGGCGCTCAGCGACGGCGTCCGTTCGTCGTAACCGCCGGCGGCGCAGGACCCCGGGCTTAATGACGCCCGTCGGCGAACGTCCGCCCAGATATGCAGGGACGGCGAATACTCGTCACCGGCGGCGCCGGCTTCATCGGATCGAACCTCGCGAACGCGCTCGCGGCCGACAACGAGGTCGTGGTCGTCGACGACGGACGCCTCGGCACGCCGGCGAACCTCGAGCCGGCGGTCGACTACCGCGAGGCGAGCGTCCTCGACGACGACCTGCCGACGGACGTCGACGTCGTCTACCACCT
>PXSC01000102.1 GCA_003023535.1 Halobacteriales archaeon QS_9_70_65
ACCTCGCGGACGGTCGGGGAGAAGTTCATCACGCAGCGGTTGTTGTCGCAGTGCTCGAGGCCGAGGGTGTGGCCGATCTCGTGGACGACCTCCTTGCGGACGCGGTCGGAGAAGATCTCGTCGGCCGACCGGTTCGAGAAGCCGCCGTCGGAGGAGGTCTGCAGCCGGTAGGTGGAGATGACCGAGCCGTTGCCGGAGAGATACGCCAGCCCGAAGACGTAGTTGCGGCGGCGGTAGTAGAGGTCGTCGTCGGTGACGGCGATGTTCTTCTTGCCGTCGCCGACGCGGCTGGCGAGTTCGATGAACTCCTCGGCGCGGTACTGCTCCCTGTCGGAGTCGTACGCGCCGTCCGGTACGGGTTCGTCGTCGTGGATCGTCACCTCGCAGTCGTAGACCGACCGCAGTCCGCTGGACGCCTCCCGCTTGACCACCGCGGGGAGGTTCCCGACCGGCACGATGTCGACGTGCATGGGAAAGCGTTAGATAGGGCTGCTCATAAACATCCCGACGTGCACACCGAGCCGAGCGTCGCACTCGTCGACCGTCTCGGGGAGTACGACAGCCTCGTCGAGGTCGGCGTCGGCGACCGGCCAGCCGTCGCCGCCGCCCTCGCCGACCGCGGGCGGACGGTGACCGCCACCGACGTCGCCGACCGCGACGCGCCGGCCGGCGTCCGGTTCGTCCGCGACGACGTCACCGAGCCGACGCCGGCGGTCTACCGGGACGCCGACGCCGTCTACGCGCTGAACTGCCCACCGGAACTGCAGCGACCGACGGCGGCCGTCGCGGCGACGGCCGACGCCGACTGTCTGTTCACTACCCTCGGCGCCGACCCGGCCGTGGTCGACGCCGACCCGGAGACGCTGCCCCGACACACCCTCTTCGACGCGACCACACGATGAACGTAGACGCCATCGCGCTCGACATCGACGGCGTCCTCGTCGACGTCGAGCACTCGTACCGTCGCGCGATCGTCGATTCGGTCGACCACGTCTACGGCGAGACCATCGACGCCGACGACGTCCAGCTGTTCAAGGAGGCCGGCGGCTTCAACAACGACTGGGAGCTGACGGACGCGGCCGCGCTATACGTGCTCGCCCGCCGGCAGCGACCGGGATTGAGCATCCGGACCTACACGGGAATGATCGCCGCCTCGGGCGGCGGCATCGAGGCCGCCCGGACGGCGCTGGCCGACGAACTCGACCCCGCGACCCGCGAGCGGACCCTCGACGAGTGGGACCCCGGGCGGCTCCGGGAGGTGTTCCAGCAGCTCTATCTCGGCGCCGAGCGGTACCGCCGGCTGGAGGGCGCCGAGCCGGACCTGGAGACGACCGGTTACATCGAAGACGAGCCGGTGCTGCCGTCGCCGGCGACGCGGGAGGCGCTCGCCGCGTGGCCGCTGGGCGTCGTCACCGGCCGACCGGCCGCCGAGGCCGACATCGCCCTCGAGCGGGTCGGCCTCGACGTGCCCGCGGAGCACCGCTTCACGATGGACGACCCACGGCCGGGCAAGCCCGACCCGGAGTCGCTGGTCGCGCTGGCCGACCGGCTCGACGCCGACCGAATCGCCTTCGCCGGCGACACGCTCGACGACGTCCGGACGGCGGCCAACGCCACCGAGGCCGACCCTGACCGGGAGTACCTCGGCGTCGGCGTGCTGACCGGCGGGCTCGACGGCGAGGCCGGCCGCGAGAAGCTCCGCCGGGCCGGCGCGACGACCGTCGTCGGGAGCGTCGACGACCTGCCGGAGGTGCTGGAGTGAGCCTCGAGCGGCTCCTGGCGTGGGCGGCGACCGCCGGCTGCGCCGCCGTCGTCTGGGTCGGCCGCCGCGGAATCGCGGCGCCGCCGGACCGGATCGTCGCCCTCGCACTCGGGGCCGTCGCCACGCTGCCGCTTGCGGTCGTCCTCCTCGGGTGGCTGTCGGGGCTCGGGACCGGAACCGGGACCGGAACCAGAGCCGGCGGCGAGACGGGTGACGGGGGCTGACGGCTCAGAGGAACAGTTCGGGGTCGTCGTGGGTGAACGTCACCCGCGCGTCCTCGGCCGGCGGCCGGACGTGCGTGTACATGACTCCCTCCTCGCGGGCCCGGGCGGCGAGGCCGTCGCTCGCGTCGGCGGGGAGGAAGGCCGGGGCGACGACGGCGGTGTCCCCGGCGTCGCTGCCGGTGACCCCCTCGACGACGACGATGAAGAGGCGGACGTCGTCGGCCTCGGTGCGGTAGACGTGGGAGGCCCCGAAGGCGGCGTCGTCGACCAGCGTCTCGAGGGCCTCGTACTCGTCGGGGGGCGCGACGACGTCGAGGCCGAACGGCGTCCCCGACAGCGGCGTCACCTCGCCCGGATGGACGACGAGCGTCCGGTAGCCGTCGGCGCGGTACCCCTCGGCCGTCGTCTCGGCGTCGTCCAGCAGCTCCCGCCAGCGGTCGGCGACGGCGGGCGGGACGGTCGGCCGGTCCATACCGGACGCGGCGCCCCGGCCGACAAAAGCGCGGTGGTCCGGACGACGGTCCGGGCGGCCGATCCGACCGGGCGGCCCGCGTCACGGCGGTGGCAACCATCTCCGCACACGCAACCGTTAACCGCCGTTCCGCCGTCGCTTCGAGCATGCGAATCGCGCTGCTCGGCGGGACGGGCGACATCGGCGAGGGACTGACGCTGCGGTGGGGCCGGGACGCCGACCACGAGCTGCTCGTCGGCTCGCGGGACCCCGAGCGGGCCCGCGACCGGGCCGACGAGTACGCCGCCGAACTGGCCGACCGCGGCGTCGACGCCGACATCAAGGGGTTCGGGAACGCGATGGCCGCCGACCGGGCCGACGTGGTCGTGCTGGCGGTGCCGGCCTACCACCTCGTCGACACCGTCGAGAGCGTCGCCGACCGGCTCGACGCCGACACCGTATTGGTGACGCCGGCCGTCGGCATGACGCGGGACGACGACGGCTTCAGCTACAACCGACCGGGCGCCGGCAGCGTCGCCGCCCTCGCGGCCGAGGCCGCCCCCGACGACGTCCCGCTGGTGGGGGCGTTCCACAACCTGCCGGCCGGCGGGCTGGCGGACCTCGACGGCGAGTTCGACTGGGACACGCTCGTCTTCGGCGACGACGCCGACGCGAAGACGACCGTCGCCGACCTCGCCGCCGAGATCGAGGGGCTGCGGCCGCTGGACGCCGGCGGCCTCGGCAACGCCGCCGGGGTCGAGGCCGTGACGCCGCTGCTCATCAACGTCGCCGCCGAGAACGAAGGCCTCCACGACCTCGGCGTCCGCTTCGAATGACCCCGTCGCCGCACCGGCGCCCGAGGCGGACGGTGTCTACTCCGTCAGCCCGTAGCCGCGTCTGAACAGCGCGTAGTCGAGCGCCACGACCGCCGCGGCCGCGGCGGTCAGCACCGCCAGTGAGATGTCGGGGTCCAGCTCCGTGACGCCGATCATCCCGTAACGGACGCCGTTGACCATGTACACCATCGGGTTGAGCAGCGAGACGGTCCGCCAGACGGGCCGGAGGATCTCCAGGGAGTAAAACACCGCCCCGAAGAACACCAGCGGCCGGAGGATGAACTGGTTCATGACGGTCAGGTAGTCGAAGTCGTCGGCCCACAGCCCGCCGATGACCCCCAGGCCGCCGAACAGGACGGTGATGACCGAGAGGAACGCGACGAGATACGCCGGGTTGGCGAGCGGAACCGACGTGAACACCAGCCCGACGCCGACGATGAGCAGCGAGGTGACGACACCCCGGAGCGCGCTCGCGACGACGTACGCCCCGAGCATGCTCCGGTCGGACAGCGGCGAGGTGACGACGGTCTGGATGTAGTCGTTCCACCGGCCGTGGAAGATGCTGAAGGAGGCGTTCTCGAAGCTGTCGGAGATGGCCCCCAACACGACCAGCCCGGGCAGGACGAACTGGAGGTAGCTGACGCCCGCGATCCCGCCGATGCGGTTGCCCAGGATGACGCCGAACACCGAGAAGTACAGCGTGTTCGTGATGATGGGCGGCAGGAACGTGTTGTACGGCCGCCGCACGAACCGCAGTATCTCCCGGCGGAGCAGCGACCGGAAGCCGACGCCGACGCTTGCGCCGGTGCCGGTACTGGTGCCGGCGCTGGCGTCCGTGTCGGTGTCGGCGGCCGTCTCGACGGGGTCGTCCACCCGTCGTTCGGGTTCGCCCGCCACTACCCGACCACCTCCGGATCCGCCGCCGGCTCGTCGGTGCGGGTCATGTCGACGAACACCTCCTCCAGCGACGCCCGCCGGATGCGGAGGTCGACGACCTCGTGGCCGAGGTACTCCAGCTCCCGCAGCAGGTCGGGCGCGACGCGGCCGCCGCCGCCGGCGGTGACGACACGCCGTCGACGTCGAGTTCTGGCGCCGTCGCCGGCGGCTCCCCGAGGGTGACGTGCACCTGGTCGGAGCCGCGTTCGCGGAGCTCGTCCGGCGTCGCCACCTCGACCACCCGCCCGGCGTCGGTGATGGCCACCCGGTCGCACAGTCGTTCGGCCTCCTCGATGTAGTGGGTCGTCAGCAGCACCGTCGTCCCCCCGGCGTTGAGCCGTTCGATGACGCGCCAGAGGTCACGCCGGAGTTGGACGTCGACGCCGGCGGTCGGCTCGTCGAGGATGAGAAGGTCGGGGTTGGTGACGAGCGCCCGCGCCAGCAGGAAGCGCCGCTTCATCCCGCCGGAGAGCCAGTCGAAGCGGGTGTCCCGCTTGTCCCAGATGCCGACCGTCTTCAGCGCCTCCTCGGCGCGGCGCTCGGCCGCGGCCTTCGGGACGCCGTGGTAGCCGGCTTTGTGCTCCAGCACCGCGTGGATGGGTAAGAACCGGTCGACGTTGAACTCCTGCGGCGACAGGCCGATCCGGTCGCGGGCCTGGCGGTACTCCGTTTCGACGTCGAAGCCGAACACCTCGGCGGTGCCGCCGTCCTTCCGGACCAGTCCGACGAGGACGTTGATGAACGTGGTCTTGCCGGCCCCGTTCGGTCCGAGCAGCCCGAAGAACTCCCCGGGTTCGACCTCGAAGGACAGCCCGTCGAGTGCCTGCACGTCGCCGTAGGACTTCCTGAGGCCGTCGGCACGAATCGCGGGTTCCATACCGGAAGGAGACGGTCGGCGCGGTTAAGACTGCTGAACCCCACAGAGGCGTGGTACCGTCCGGCACGCGAACGTAAATTCCGAACGGGGCCGTGGGCTGCGCCTCTCAATCTGATCGTCGGACGCAATTTCCCGTCTCTCCAGCTACCTCTGTGTACTCTGTTTTGTCACCGGAGGCGGAACGCATACTCCGTCCGACGCCGTCGACCGTCTCACTATCCGCGTTCTTTGTGTCAACTTATTTATATGTTCCTGAACGGCACCGGAGCCATTTTGCCCGGGTGATCGGTCACTCCATCGGCTTCATTGCATGCTCTGAGGAGTTCCTCAGCGTTAATCTCGACAGCGTGACGCCACTGACACCGTCGGTGTAGCACTCATATACTAACTCGATGGTCCCGCGACACGGACCGTCGCAGACATCGGCCAATATGGAGATTCCTCAGACGGGACGACGAGGACCGTCGTCGCCTGCCCACGCGATGACCTCGTCGGCGAACCGTTTTTCCGTCGGCATTCGATTCGTCGCACCGTCGGAGTGCTGTCGCCAGTTCGTCGCTGTCGACCTCACCGCGCTGATAAGCGGTGACGAACTGCCGCTGGATCACTGGGTCGTCGATGGCCGCCGACGCGTCGGCGGCGTCGCTGTCGATTGCCGCGAGGTCAGCGTACGTCCGTCGAGTTTGACACCTGTTCCGAACGTCGGGAAACTACGACTGCAAAGACCCTGCGGCTTTCAGGAACTCGATCCCGTCGACGAGGTTTGAGACACCGCCCTCGAACATGTGCCGGTCCGCCCGGTCCTGAACGACGACGAATTTCAGGTACAACTCGTGGGCCTCGTAGGCCTCCATCGCGTCGGCTACTAGGTCGTCATCGAAGTGGTCC
>PXSC01000103.1 GCA_003023535.1 Halobacteriales archaeon QS_9_70_65
GCCGGTGCCGCCGACCCGGAGGCGGTCGACGTGCTCGTCTCGGCGGCCGACGAGGCCGTCCGCGACGTGTTCGTCGAGACGCTGGACGTCGACTTCGACGGCGGATCCGAGCCCGCGACGCAATCTCGTCGCGCTTCGGGCTACGGCGACGAGGCCTTCGACTACGGCCGCGAGGCCGCCCACAGCGAGGCGCGCATCCTCCACGTCGACGCTTCGACCGGTCGGCACCTGCTGGCGCCGTTCCTGGACCATCTGGCCAACCACGACCGCGTCGAGATACTCGAGGACACCGCCGCCCTCGAACTCGTCACCCACGAGGGCCGGGTCCACGGCGCCATCCTGGAGCGGGACGGCGAGCGGGCGCCCTGTGTCGCCGGCGCGACGGTGCTGGCGACGGGCGGGGTCGGGTCGTGCTACCGGCGGTCGACGAACCCGGCGACGGCCACCGGCGACGGCATCGCCATGGCCGCACTGGCCGGCGCCGACGTCGCGGACATGGAGTACGTCCAGTTCCATCCGACGGCCTTCGCGGGTGGCGAGGGCGGCCAAGGCACCTTCCTCCTCAGCGAGGCCGTCCGCGGGGAGGGCGCCCTGCTGCGGAACGGGGACCGAGAGCGGTTCATGCCCGACTACCACGCCGACGCCGAACTCGCGCCCCGCGACGTGGTCGCCCGCGCCGTCAGGCAGGAGCGCGAGCAGACGGGCGGCGTGTTCCTCGATGTGTCGTCGAGCGAAGCGAGACGACGCTCGGAAGAGCTCGGCTCTTCCGGTGTTTCGCCGCTCGACTTCGAGAGCGAGTTCCCGGACCTGTACGCCGAGTGCGAGCGCCGGGGCGTCGACCCGGCCGACGGGATTCCGGTCGCGCCCGCCGAGCACTTCCTCTGTGGCGGCATCGACGTCGACACCGAGGGTCGGGCGTCGCTGGACCGGCTGTTCGCCGCCGGCGAGTGCGCCCGGACGGGCGTCCACGGCGCCAACCGGCTGGCGTCGACGAGCCTGCTGGAGTCGCTGGTGTGGGGGCTGCGGGCCGGCGAGGCCGCCGCCGGCCACGACCCCGAGCCGGTCGAGGCGCCCGACCTGCTCGACCGGGACCCGGCGATGCCCGACGGCTTCGCCGAGGAGAAGTTCGTCCGGCTCCGCCGCGTCATGGACGAGTACGTCGGCATCCGGCGGACGCCCGACGACCTCGGCCGCGCGGCGGGGGTGCTACGACGGCTGAAGGGCGAGGTCGACGCCTACACCCGCACCCGGACCAGCCGGTCGCTGTACGAGCTGCGGAACGCCGCCGTGGCGGCCCTGCTCGTCGCCCGGGCGGCCGCCGAGAACGACCGCTCCCGGGGCTGTCACCACCTCGAGGAGGGCGCGACCGTTGACGCCGATTGAGCGCTCGCAGGTCGAGCGGTGGCTCCGGGAGGACCTCGGTCACCACGACGTCACCAACGACGTCCCCGGCGAGACGGCCGGCCGGCTGGTCGCCACGGAACCGGGCGTCGTCGCCGGCCTCGACGCCGCCGCGGCCGTCTTCGAGTACCTCGACGTCGCGGTCACGGACCGCCTCGAGGCGGGCGAGCGGGTCGAGCCGGGCGACGCCGTCCTCCGCGTCGAGGGACCCGCGAGAGAGGTGCTGCGCGGCGAGCGCGTGGCGGTCAACGTCGCCGGCCACGCCGCCGGCGTCGCCACCCGTACCCGGCGGGCCGTCGAGGCGGCCCGCGAGGTGAGCGACGAGGTGCGGGTCGCGGGCACCCGCAAGACGACGCCCGGCCTCCGCGGCATCGAGAAGCGCGCGGTCGCCGCCGGCGGCGGCGACACCCACCGGCTCGACCTCTCGCACATGGTGATGGTCAAGGACAACCACATCGCGGAACTCGGGATGACCGAGGCCGTCGAGCGGTTCCGCGAGCGGGCCTCCTTCACGACGAAGGTGGAGGTCGAGGTCGAGACGCCCGGCGACGCCCCCCGGGCCGTCGAGGCCGGCGCCGACGTGGTGCTGCTGGACAACATGACCCCCGCCGAGACCGAGCGGGCCGTCGCGGTCGTCGACGGCGCGCTCACGGAGGCCTCCGGCGGGATCACCGTCGACGAGGTGCCCGACTACGCCGCCACGGGCGTCGACGTCGTCTCGCTGGGGAGCCTGACGCACTCGGCGGCGTCGCTGGACCTCTCGTTCCGGACCGGCCGCGAGAAGGGGTGAAACGGGTTGTTCAGTCGTTGACGGCGCCGGAGAAGGTCAGGACGCCCCCGACGGCCGCGACGACGAGGCCGCCGAGCCGCACCATCTGCCACTTCATCGCCTCTCCGTCGTCGCCACCGCCCATCGCGAAGAACCCGGAGTCCTGCTGGGCCTCCAGCAGTTCCATGTGTCCGTACACGAGAGCGATGGCACCGGCTATCAGCGCTACCATCCCGAGTATCAGGAGCGGGCCCAAGCTGCTGTCGCTCATTGCGTTCGGCTCAGTTCGTGTCTGTAATCATAAACATTCTGGCCGACGGTCACTCGAGCAGGCTCTCGCCGGTCATCGCGTCGGGAACCGGAACGTCGGCGAGCCCCAGTAGCGTCGGTGCGACGTCGGCCAGCGTCCCGCCGGCCCGGACCGTCCGATCGCCGTCGGTGCCGTCCGGCGCCACGTAGACGAACGGGACCGGGTTCGTGGTGTGGGCGGTATGGGGGTCCTCGGGCGTGCCCATGTCGTCGGCGTTGCCGTGGTCGGCAGTCACGAGCAGGTGGCCGCCGGCCTCGCGGACGGCCGCCTCGAGGCGCCCGAGCGCCGCGTCGACGGCTTCGACGGCCGCGACGGCCGCCTCGAAGTCGCCCGTGTGACCGACCATGTCCGGGTTGGCGTAGTTGCACACGAGGACGTCGGGGTTGTCCGTCTCGACCCGCTCGACCACGCGGTCGGTCAACTCCGCGGCCGACATCTCGGGCCGCTCGTCGTAGGTCGCCACGCCCGGACTGTCGACGATCTCGCGGCGCTCGCCGTCGAAGGCGCCCTCCCGGCCGCCGTCGAGGAAGTAGGTGACGTGGGCGTACTTCTCGGACTCGGCGGCCCGCAGTTGCGTGTGGCCGGCCGCCGAGACGGCCTCGCCGAGGGTCCGCTCCGGCGACAGCGGCGGGTACGCCACCGGCAGGTCGAAGTCGTCGTCGTACTCGGTCATGGTGACGACCCGGGCGTCCGGCGGCGCGGCTTCGGCGGGCCACTCGGGGTCGACCCCGGCCAGCATCCGGACGAGCTGGCGGGCGCGGTCCGCCCGGAAGTTGACGAAGACGACCGCGTCGTCGTCCCCCAGCGGCGGCCCGCCCGCGACGAGCGTCGGCTCGACGTACTCGTCGGTGACGTCGCGGTCGTAGGCCGCCTCGACGGCTGTGACGGCGGAGTCGGCCGTGTACGGTGCCTCCCGGTCGACGATGGCGTCGTAGGCCCGCCTCGTCCGCTCCCAGTTCTCGTCGCGGTCCATCGCGTAGTAGCGGCCACAGACCGTCGCCACGTCGCCGGTACCGTGTTCGTCGACGGCGGCCTCCAGCGCCGCGAGGTGGTCGGCGCCGCTCGTCGGCGGCGTGTCCCGGCCGTCGGTGAAGGCGTGGGTGACGGCCTCGACGCCGGCCTCGGCGGCCCGCTCGAGGAGGGCATGGAGGTGCGACTGCCGGGCGTGGACGCCGCCGTCCGACACCAGTCCCGCGAAGTGGACGCGGCCGTCCCGCCGGCGGACGCAATCGAAGGCGTCGGCGATGGCGTCGTCCTCGGCGAGACGGCCGGCCTCGGCGTCGTCGGTGATCCGTGCGGAGTCCTGCGTGACGACGCGGCCGGCGCCGATGTTGAGGTGGCCGACTTCGCTGTTGCCCATCTGCCCCTCGGGGAGGCCGACCCGGCGACCGTGTGTCTCGAGGGTGCCGGACGCGCCTGCCGTCCGGAGCCGGTCGAGGGTCGGCGTCGCCGCGGCCGCGACGGCGTCGCGGCCCGCGTCGTCGCCGCTTCCGAGCCCCCAGCCGTCGAGTATCACCAGCGCGGCTCGCATCACCCGGGTCAAGCCGGCCGCCGCACAAGGCCGTGTCGGTGTCGCCCGGCGGGCGGTGTTCAGTCACGCGAGAGCCGGCCGGGCAGCCGGCGTCGGGTAGGAACTCGAACGGGAGGAGACGTTCGGAAACGCCCTCATCACCGCCGAAAGACGCTACTCCCCTCAACGAAACGCTACCGTCCGGCATCTCGGAAACGTTTTCAGCCGGCCGGCGGTAACGGCGGTATGGACCTGCGGGTCATCGGCGTCCTGCTGCTCGTGCCCCTGCTGGACGTGATGCTGCTCGTCGTGCTGGCGACGCGGCTCGGCCCGGTCCCCACCGTCGC
>PXSC01000104.1 GCA_003023535.1 Halobacteriales archaeon QS_9_70_65
GAGCGCTGGCGGGCGCCCGACGACGACCGCTACCCGCCGCCGTCGCGGGCCGAACGCGACCGCTCCGGGTCGCTCGGCGGCGAACCCGCGAGCGACTGACAGCTACCACTCGTACGTCATCCGGACCAGCCGCTCGCAGCCGCCCTCCGGCACCGGCATCTCCCGGTCGAAGCGCTCGAAGCCGACCGACTCGTAAAACGGCACCAACCCCTCGCGACAGCTCAGCGCCAGCCCGTCGACCGCTTGTAGCTCCGGGTGGTCCCGGACCGCCTCGAGCAGCCGCCGGCCGTGGCCCTCGCCGCGGCGGTCGGCGGCGACGATGACATCATACACCTTCGCGTAGTAAGTGTAGTCGGTCAGCACGCGCGCCGCCGCGACCAGGTCGTCGTCGGCCTCGACGCCGACGGCCACCGGCGTCTCCGCCAGCGCCCGCCGCACGTCCTCGACGGTGCGGTCGGCCCACCACTCGTAGTCGTCGTAGAGAGCTGCCAGCGCCTCGGCGTCGTCCGGTGAGAGGTCTCTGGTGGTCGCCATGGCCGTCGTCCGAACGGCGGCGGAAAAGTCGTTTCCGGGAAGCGATACCATGTCTCGTGGCCGCGGCCGTCACTCCTCGTCGGCCCGCAGCTGTTCGAGGACGGCGTCGGGCATCTGCTGGCGCATCTCCTCGGGGATGGACTCGGGGCCGTCCGGCAGCTCCGGCATCTCGTCGGGCGTCGGCTTCAGCCCCGGGCCGAACAGCTCGAGGGCGGTGTTGATGGTGGTCCAGTCGTCCTTTTCGGCGGCGTCCCGGAGGCTCCGGGTCGGCGCCGACAGCAGCTGACTGACCAGCGAGTCGGCCATCGACTCCAGTACCTCCCGCTGGCGGTCGGTGACGCCGTCGCCGTCGGCCCCGAGCTTGGCGACGGCGGTTCTGAGTTCCCGCTTTTTGACCCGCTCGGCGCCCTCGTACATCGCGGCGATGACCTCGTCGGCGCGCTTGCGCTTGTACTGCTCCAGCAGCCGCTCGAGCTCCTCGTCGATCATCGCCTCGACGGTCTCGGCGGCCCGCTGGCGCTGCCGGCGCGTCTCGTCGGTGACCGCCTCGAGGGCGTCCAGGTCCCGGACCGCGACGCCGTCGACGGCCGCGGTTCCGGGGTCGACGTCCCGGGGCCGGGCGAGGTCGACGACGAACGTCCGGCCGGCGTCGGCCAGCGTCTCGCGGTCGACGATGTACTCGTCGCTGCCCGTCGCCGTGACGAGGAGGTCGGCCTCGGCGGCGGCGGCCGGCACCGCCGCGAGCCCGACGGCCGACCCCTCGACGTCGAGTTCCGTGACGACGTGCTCGGCGTGCGGCAGCGTCCGGTTGGCGACGATGACTCGGCCGGCGACGACGGCGGCCGCCCGGGCCGCGAGCGTCGCGATCTCGCCGGCGCCGACCACCAGCACCGTCGCCCCCTCGAGGTCGCACTCGGCGTCGGCCAGCCGGACGGCCGCCGAGCCGAGCGAGAGCACCCCCTCGTTGATGACGGTCTCGTTGCGGGCCCGCTCGCCGACGTGCAGCGCCTTCAGCACGGCGTCGTCCAGCGTCGGCCCGATACCGCCGGCCGCGCGGGCGTCCTCGTAGGCCTCCCGGACCTGGCCGATGATCTGGTCCTCGCCGAGGACGAGCGACTCGAGCCCGCAGGTGACCCGCATCAGGTGCCGCAGGCTGGTCTCGTGGCCCAGCCGTCGGACGGCGCCGTCGTCGACCGCCGCGAACTGCGCGTCCAGCGTCTCCCGGGCGGTCGTCTCGTCGTCGGCGACGACGTACGCCTCCGCGCGGTTGCACGTCTGGAGGACGAACGCCTCGGACACCAGCGGCTCCTCGAGCAGCGAGTCGACGGCCGCTCGCTGGCTGGCCGCACACGCCGCCTCGACGTCGGCGACGCCCGCGTGGTGGTGTGAAACGCTCGCGCCGGCGATGATCTCCGTGCTCGAAGTCACTCGGTCTCACCCAGCACCGACTCGACGACGGCGTCTACCGTTCGCCGAGGCTTGGTTCCTCCCGCACCTAAATCCTTCCAAACCCGCGGGGACTGCACCGCCGCCCGCACGGCATCCCGCCGCCGGTCGGGGGCGACGCCCCGTGACTTCAGCTCCGCTCGGGCCGCGGCCGTGGCGGCCGCCAACTCGCCGGCGCCGTCGATCTCGGCCTCGATTCGCTTCCGGAGCTCCCGGGCGAGGGCCGGACTCTGCCCGCCCGTCGACACCGCGACGGACACGTCGCCGTCCCGGACCGTCGCCGGCACGACGACGCTGCCGGCGTCGCGGCCGCCGGCGCGGTCGGCGCGGTTCACCAGCACCCCCCGGTCGGCCGCGGCGGCCTCGACGGCCTCGTTGACCGCCTCGACGTCCGTCGCCGCGACCGCCAGTGCCGGCTCCGTCCGGTCGAACCAACCGGGAACGTCGTCGGGGTCCGGCGCCGCCCGCACCGTCTCGGCGCCGCCGTAGTCGTCGGCCGAAAGCGCCGGGCCGACGACCACCACCGACGCCTCCCGGGCGAACCGCCGGGCCTTCCGGGCGCCGACGCTCCCGCCGCCGAACACCACCACCGTCTCGCCGTCGAAGTCGTGGAACAGCGGGATCATGACTCGGTGTTCGCGTCGGCCCGCTCGGCCATCCGGATGCCGGTCTTCTTCAGGATGCGCGTCGAGAACAGCGTGTCCCAGTCCTCGTCGGCGACGTCCCAGTGGGCCAGACGCCCTCGAAGCGGGGTCGCTCGTAGCAGTGCGTGACGAAATCCAGCGAGGCAACGGCCGGTCCCACCTCCTCGACCACGTCGTCGGGGACGTCCCAGACCGTCATGCCGTTTTCCGTGTAGCCGAGCGCGTAGTGGTTCGGGACGACGCCGACCCGCCGGACCTTGCCCTCGGCGTCGAACCGCCTGATCGTCCGCCGGACCCACTCCGGGTCGGCGTCGAGTTCGGCGGCGACGTCGGCGTACGGCGTCTCCGTGACCGGCAGGCCGTCCTGTATCTCGACGACCAGGTCCCGCTCGTCGGGCGTCAGCGCCTCGCGGTCGACCGACTCGACGTCGGGCCCCAGGCCCGAGCAGTCGACGTCGCCTTCGGGGACCGGCCCCTCGAGCAGGAACTTCGCCTCCACGCGGAACTCCCGCTGTTTCGGCAGGTTGTACGTCTCCTGGCCGGTCTCGGCCTCGACGTCCGCCAGCACGCGGTCGATGGCGTCGCTCGCGGTCGTACCGCTCGCCTCCGAGGCGGTCCCCGCCTCGCTACCCGCAACGGAGACCACGAACCACATGTTCAGGTGTGGGTGTTCCCGCTCGTAGTTGTGGGCGATCTCGCGGTGGGCGTTGACCTGCTCGGCGATTTTGTCGAACCGCTCCTCGGGGGCGTGCATCGCCACCAGCGTGGCGGCGCCGCCGATCTCGCCGGCGTCGATGAGGGTGCCGAACCGCGTCAGGGTGCCCGCCTCGTCCAGCTCGCGGACGCGCTCGAGTAGCTCCGCGGCCGTGACGTCGACGCCGCGGTCTCGCAGCGCCGCCGCCGCCGGCTCCCACGGGTCCTCGACGACCGGGAAGCCGCCCTGAAACGCGTTGAGGACCGCCCGGTCGAGACGGTCCAGCGCGGCAGTGTCGCTCATTACCGACCGGTTCGGGGTAGCCGCCAATAAGCCGTCCGTTCCCGGCGGCATCGGCCGACCGGCAGCGTGTTCAATCGCCCTCGACGCCCGTCGCGTCGAAGCCGAGCGCCTCGACGCCCTCGACGACGGCCGCCTGGTCGGCGTCGGCCTCGTAGTAAAAGACGACGTCGTAGGTGCCATCCCGCATGAGCTGCTGACACTCCCAGATGAACTCGTCGCCGTCGAGCGTCAGCCCCTGGTGCTGGTTGACGCCGAACCGCTCGTCGTCGTTGCCGGAGTAGACGTACGTCGCCGCCGGGTCGAGGCCGGCGGCCTCGCTGATGACGTCGCCGACGTCCAGGGTGGTCTGGTGTAGCGTCGGCTCCTCGGCACTCGTCAGCTCCGTCCGGACGATGACCCCGTTCAGCTCGATGTCGCCCGGCTCCAGGAGTGCCTTCGTCCGCCGGTGGAGGTCCTCGTCGATGGCGTCGCCCATGTAGAGCGGTGGCTACGGAGCGTAATACGGGTCACGGTCCGCGACGAACGTCACTCCGCAGGTACCGCGGTCGTCGTGCTGTCGTCGCCGGTTACAGCCGGGTGAGGTTCGTCGCCCGGGGCCCCTTCTCGGCCTGCTCGATGTCGAACTCGACTTCCTGGCCCTCCTCGAGGTCCGGACCGCCGACGTCCTCCATGTGGAAGAAGACGTCCTCGTCGGACTCCTCGGTCTCGATGAAGCCGTAACCGCCGGTGTCGTTGAAGAAGTCAACCTCGCCTTGCGCCATTACGTCTGACGCGTGGACGTGCCGGTACAAAAACCCTGCGACGACTCGGAACACGCCCGCGAGCAGGGCGAGGCCGACACCCAGGGCCACCGCGCCGGCGCCGATACCACTGAGCAGGTGCTGCGGTGGTGCGGCGACCTCGGAATCGAGGAGCTGACGCTGTACGCCTTCTCGACGGAGAACTTCGAGCGGCCGCCCGACGAGCGGGAGGCACTGTTCGACCTCATCACCGAGAAGCTGCGGTCGTTCGCCGACCGCGAGGAGGTCCACGACCGGGAGGTCCGCATCCAGGCCATCGGCGAGACCCACCGCCTCCCCGACCGCGTCCGGGCGGCCGTCGCCTACGCCGACCGCCGCACCGCCGGCTACGACGACCTCCGGCTGAACGTCGCGCTGGCCTACGGCGGCCGCGCGGAGCTGCTCGGCGTCGCCCGCGACGTCGCCCGCGAGGCCGCCGCCGGCGACCTCGACCCCGAGACGGTCGACGTCGCCGAGGTCGAACGGCGGCTGACGACCGGCCCGACGCGGGCCGTCGATCTCATCATCCGGACCGGCGGCGACGAGCGGACGTCGAACTTCCTCCCGTGGCACGCCAACGGCAACGAGGCCGCCGTCTACTTCTGTGCGCCCTACTGGCCGGAGTTCTCCCGGCCGGACTTCCTGCGGGCGCTGCGGACCTACCAGTCCCGCCGGGAGTCGTGGCGCCGGACCCGCGCCCGCCGGGCCGCCGCCCTGCTGGCGGCCGTCGGCGACGACGGCGACTGACCCGGCCCGCACTCGTCGGGTCCGAACGACTCGTCCCGTCCGGCGTGTGCCGTCTCATCATCCGAACGACACGAGCTCTCGTTCGTCCGTCCAGCGTGCTTCGACCTATTGGCCGAACCAATGGAAGACTCGCTCCACTCGTCTTCCAGGCTTCGGACGCTTCGCTTCGCTCAGCGTCCGAACCACCGAAACGCTCTCTCCGTTCGCGTTTCGAGGTTCGGCCTACCGGCCGAACTTCCGACGGACTCACGATGTTCGTCCGTCGACGTTCGGACGGTTCGCTTCGCTCAGCGTCCGAACCGCCGCTGACGCTCCTGATAATCCCGGACCGCCCGGAGGAAGTCCCGACGGCGGAAGTCCCGCCAGTTGACGTCGGTGAAGTACAGCTCCGAGTAGACGGACTGCCAGATGAGAAAGTCCGACAGGCGCTCGGCGCCGGTCTTGATGACGAGATCCGGCGGCGTCTGGAAGACGAGCCGGCGTTCGATCTCGGCCTCGTCGACGACCTCGGGGTCGAGGTCGCCGGCGGCGGCGTCCTCGGCGATGCGTCGGACCGCGGCCGCGAACTCCTCGCGGCCGCCGAGGCCGATCGACACCTGCACCGGCGCGTCGGCGGCGTCGTCGGCGTCCGGCCCGCGGACGGCCACCTCGCGGGGGCTCCGAAGCTCCGACAACGCGGTCCGCAGCGTCGGGACGGCCGCGGCGTCGAGAACGCTCACGTAGATGAGCACCCGCTCGGCGCCGAGTTCGAAGGCCCACTCGAGAAACGACGACAGCGTTCCGTAGGCGCCCTGCTCGAGGAGGTCCTGCTCGGTGATGACCAGTGCGACCCGCCCGGGGGCGGCGGCGTCGCTCCACCTGACGCGGGCGGCCAGATAGCGGTCGTACAGTCCCACGGCCGGACGTCGACGCCGGGCGGGGTCAACGTGTCGGTCCCGGGGTGCGGCTTCGGGAACGTTAAGTGAGCGACGGCGGAAGCCCCGGGTCGTGACACGCGACGTCCGTCGTGCCGTCGGCTTTCTGGCGGTCGGGGCCATCGGCCTCGTCGCACCGCTGCTCGATGCCTATGCCGACGGCACGCTCGCGGCCGTCGGCACCGTCGCTCCGTTCCTGCTCGTCGCCGCCGTCGCGCTCGGCTCGACGGAAGGCCGGCTGTTCGAGCTGTTCGCCTACGAGGGCGACCGCCAGGAGGGCCGGCTCTACGGGCTGGCGTCGTTCGCGCTCGCGGTCGCCGGCCTCGCCATCCTGCTGGTCGGCTTCGGCCTCCCGACGACGGCGTTCGTCGCCGCCGTTTTCGTGCTCACTACCGGCAACCTGGCGCAGGACCTCCTCGGGCGGCGCCGCCCGAGCCCCGTGGCGGGGACGGCCGCCTTCGCCGTCGTCGGGACGCTCGGCGGCGCCGCCTCGACCGCCGTCGCCGGCGTTCTCGGTGCGTCGCCGCCCGCGCCGGGGCTCGCGGTGTTCGTCGCCGCCAGCGGCGCGCTGCTGGGGGCGCTCATCCGGTCGGCGCTGTACGTCCGCGACGACCCGCTGGTGCTGCTGTCCAGCGGGCTGCTCATCTGGCTGCTCGTCGAGCTGGAGGCCGGCACGCCCGGGCCGTCGACGCGGCGGGTCGCCGCCGGGCTCGCGCTCACCGTCGCGCTCGGTTACGTCGCCTACGCCCTCGAGACGGCGTCGATCACCGGTATGCTGACCGGCGTCCTGCTGGCGTTCTTCGCGGTCGTCCTCGGGGGGTACGGCTGGTTCGTCCTGCTCGTGACGTTCTTCGGGCTCGGCGGCCTCGCCTCGAAGTACCGCTACGGGGAGAAGCTCGACCGCGGCATCGCCCAGGAGAACGACGGCGCCCGCGGCGGCGGCAACGTGCTGGCGAACTCGGCGGTGGCGCTGGTCGCCGTCGTCGGCTACGCCGCCAGCGGCCTCGCCGGGATCGACGCCTCGCCGTTCCGCTTCGCCTTCGCCGGCGCCGTCGCCGCCGCCCTGGCCGACACCTTCTCCAGCGAGTTCGGCGGCCTCTTCGACGCCCCGCGGCTCGTCACGACCTTCGAGCAGGTCGACCCGGGCACCGACGGCGCCGTCACCTGGCAGGGGGCGATCGCGGGGCTGACCGGGGCGGCCATCATCGGCGGGCTCGGCGGCGTCTTCTTTGGATTCGGGTCGCCGGCCGTCGCGCTGGTCGCCGTCACCGGCTTCGCCGGCATGATGATCGACAGCGTCCTCGGCGCGACGCTGGAGGGGAACCGCCTCGACAACCAGAGCGTCAATCTGCTGGCGACGCTGTCGGCCGGACTGCTGGCGGCCGCCGCCGTCGTCCTGTGACGCGGCAACCGCGGCCCGACGAACGGTCCGCCCTCCGGTCGCTGCAGGGATTGCTGCCGTACGCCGACCCCGACCTGGTCGACGCCGCCCTCGACGGCCCCTTCCGCTGCCGGGTGGCCGTCGACGCCGGGACGGTCGTCGGCTACGCCGTCGCGCTGCCCGGCCCGGAGACGACTCTCTCGGAGCTGGTCGTCGCCCCGGCCCACCGCGGGGCGGGCCACGGTCGCGCGCTCGTCGACGCCGTAGCCGCGGCCGCCGACGCCGACCGCCTCGTCGCCACCACGCCCGCCGGCGCCGACGCCGTCGACTTCTACCGGGCGCTCGGCTTCGAGACCGACCGGCGGCTGGCGTCGTTCTACGACGACGGGGCCGCGGCGCTACGCCTCGTTCGCCGCGAGTAGCTGCGCGGCGGTCCTGACGCGGACGCTCGTCGGCCGCTTGACGAACTCGCCGGTCGAGGCGGCGACCACCTGCTCGACGCCGCGCTGGGCGGCCACGTCGAGGAGCCGCTGGTCGATTTCCCCGTCGAGGACGACCGCCGCCGGCGGCTCCGCCGCGTCGGCGACGAGATCGAACGCTTCTCCGGCGTCGCCCTCCGCGACCGAGCGGAACTCGGCGTCGAGCAGCCGGGCGCTGCCGGTTTCGCCCTCGACGACCGCCCGGACGTGGCCGGGAAGCGTCTCCGGGGGGGCCGTCGTCTCGTCGTCGACGGCGTCGGGGACGTCCGTTCCGTTGGCGTCGCTTCCGTCGGCCGCCGGTTCAGCGCCCGGGTCGTCGCCCGCGACGACGTCGACGGCCGCGGCGCCGGTGCCGTCGACCGTTCCGGCGTCGGTTGCCAGGTCGCTCGGAGTCTCCAGGTCCGCGACGCTGTGGTACGGCACCTTCTCCCGGAGCGCCGCCATCGCCGTCCGGCGGTCGAGGTCCTCGACCGACCGGTCCTCGGGGGCGAAGGCGACGTAGTCGACCTCGCCGACCTGTGCCAGCTCCTTGAGCACGAGCTCGCCGCCGCGGTCGCCGTCGAGGAAGGCGGTGACGGTCCGCTCTTCCGTGAGGCTCCCGACGGCGTCGGGAACGTCCGTTCCCTCGGCGGCGATGGCGTTTTTCACCCCGTAGCGGAGCAGCGTCAGCACGTCGGCCCGGCCCTCGACGACGACGATGGCGTCGGAGTCGGCGACGTTCGGGCCGGCCGGCAGCCCCTCGTACTCGGTGATGTCCTCGACACGGACCGCCTCCCGAACCTCCTCGACGAGGTCGCGGCTGGAGCGCATCGACCCGTCGAACGCCTCCGTCAGCAGCGTCTTGGCCCGCTCGACGACCTCCCGGCGGCGGGCCGCCCGGACGTCCTCGATCCGGCGGACCTCGATTGTCGACCGACAGGGCCCGACCCGGTCGATGGTCTCCAGCGCCGCCGCCAGAATGGCGGTTTCGACCTGGTCGAGGCTCGTCGCGACGGTCATGCGGCCGAACGACTGGCCGTTCTCCGAGTCGACGTCGACGTCGATGCGGCCGACCTTCGAGGAGTCCTGCAGCTCCCGGAGGTCCAGTTCGTCGCCGAGCAGGCCCTCCGTCTGCCCGAAGACCGCCCCGACGACGTCCGACCGCTCGACGATACCGTCCGTCGTGATGTCCGCGTGAACGAGGTATTTTGCCGTGTCTTGCATCGGTGAACTGCCCATTGCCGGGCGTGGATCGTGATCGAACGTCCATGAGCGACCCCATGGGTGACCGAAACTCGCCGGCCGACGTACATAAACCATGCGAACCGTTGGCGTGAC
>PXSC01000105.1 GCA_003023535.1 Halobacteriales archaeon QS_9_70_65
CGTCCGCGACACGATGTCGATGGGCGCCTACCCGATCGCGCTGGCCGACAGCCTCTATTTCGGCGACTTCGACCGCGAGCACTCCCGGTATCTGTTCGAGGGCGTCGTCGAGGGCATCTCCCACTACGGCAACTGCATCGGCGTCCCCACCGTCGCGGGCAGCGTCGCCTTCCACGACGGCTACGAGGGCAACCCCCTCGTGAACGTCGCCTGCGTCGGCCTGACCGACGCCGAGCGGCTGGTGACGGCCGAGGCAGAGTCGCCCGGCAACCGCCTCATACTCGTCGGCAACGCCACGGGCCGGGACGGCCTCGGCGGCGCCTCCTTCGCCAGCGAGGACCTCGCCGAGGACGCCGAGACCGAGGACCGGCCGGCCGTCCAGGTGGGCGACCCCTACGCCGAAAAACGGCTCATCGAGGCCAACGAGGAGCTCGTCGAGGCCGGCCTGCTGCGGGCGGCCCGCGACCTGGGTGCGGCGGGGCTGGGCGGCGCCTCCTCGGAGCTGGTCGCCAAGGGCGGCCTCGGCGCCCGCATCGACCTCGAGGCCGTCCACCGGCGGGAGCCGAACATGAACGCCCTGGAGATCCTGCTGGCCGAATCCCAGGAGCGGATGTGCTACGAGGTCCGCCCCGAGGACGTCGGGGCCGTCGAGGCGATCGCCGAGAAGTACGATCTCGGCTGTTCGGAGATCGGCGAGGTGACCGACGGCGACTACGTCTGCACGTTCGAGGGCGAGACGGTCGTCGACTGCCCCGCGGAGTTCCTCGCCGACGGCGCACCGACCGGCGACCTCGAGTCGGTCGAGCCGTCGGCTCCGGAGCGGGACCTCCCGGACGTCGACCCCGAGGCGGCCTTCGAGGCCGTCGTCGCCGCGCCGAACACCGCCTCCAAGGAGTGGGTCTACCGCCAGTACGACCACGAGGTCGGCACCCGGACGGCGGTGCGGCCGGGCGACGACGCGGCGCTCGTGGCGATTCGAGAGGCCGGCGACGGCGAGACGGCCGCTGGCGGCGGTGGACTGTCTCAACGGCGGCAACCCCGAAAAGCCCGAGGTCTACGGCGGCTTCGAGGCCGTCGTCGACGGTCTGGCCGACATGTGCCGGGAGCTGGACGTGCCGGTCGTCGGCGGCAACGTCTCGCTGTACAACGACTCCCCGGCGGGGCCGGTTCCGCCGACGCCGACGCTGGCGATGACGGGGACGAAGCCGGGCTACGAGGCCCCGCCGGCCACCCTCGACGGGGCGGGGACGCTGCTCGTCGTCGGCGGCACTGGCGACCGCCGGCTCGGCGGGTCGCAGCTGCTCGCGGAGTTCGGCGGCACCGACTGCTTCCCGGCCGTCCCCGACGACGCCGCCGCGCTCGTCGACGCCGTCGCCGACGTCGCCGACCGCGGGTCGACGCTCGCGACTCACGACGTCAGCCACGGCGGACTGGCGGTCACGCTCGCGGAGCTGGTCGGGCCGGCCGGCGCCGCGGTCGACCTCGGGGGAGCGTCGCCGCTGGCGGCGGCCTTCTCGGAGGCCGTCGGCCGGGTCGTCGTCGAGACGACCGACCCGGCGGCCGTCCGCGAGCGGTTCGACGGCGTCGCGCCCGTCGAGCGGCTCGGCGAGACGACCGACGACGGCCGGCTCGAGTTGACCGTCGGCGGGACGACACTCGACTACACCGCCACGGAGATCGCCGCCCTCCGGGACACGATCGAGGCGGCGCTGTAGCGGCGACCTACCTCCGGCGTCCGTCGCGGGCCCCTACCGCGACGGGAGCCGGCCGAGTGCGCCCCTGGCGCCGCGTCTGATGGCGTCGAGACTCGGCGGCGTCTCCTCGAAGCGCCGCCCGATCCGGACGCTCGCCCACCCGAGAACGGCGCCGAAGACGACGTCCGTCGCCCAGTGGATGCCGAGGTACATCGTCGAGACCGCGACGCTGACGGCCAGTACGGCCGCGATCGGCGGCCACGGCGGGTACTCCTCGCGGGTCGTCCACGCCAGCAGCGCTGCGGTCACCGACAGCGAGGTGTGCAGCGACGGGAAGACGTTCGTCTGGTGGTTGATCGACGCCGTGAGGAACTGGAACTGCGTGTACTGGGTGAACAGCAGCCCCTCGACGTCGCCCGCGATGAGGTTCCGGGGACCGTAGGCGATGAAGGCCACGTAACAGCCCACGCCGACGAGGTAGTTGGCGGCGTAGGCGACGACGGTCCGGCGGAGCGGCCGCGCGTCCGGAAGCGCGAGGTACGCCACCAGCGGGAACGTCAGGAGGAAGACGTAGCCGAACACGTA
This sequence comes from Halobacteriales archaeon QS_9_70_65, assembly GCA_003023535.1. Next base: position 2,280 of record PXSC01000105.1, read on the forward strand.
GATGAACGAGAAGTACGTCGTCAGCCGAGGCGAGCCGTGGGACTGCAGCCAGACGACGAACTGCGGCGTCGACTCCGGGTAGACCGGCCACAGCAGCAGCCCGTCGAGCCGGTGGACGAGCGGGGTGACGTTCAGCCCGACGAGCCAGGAGACCCCCGGTCCGACGTCGCGTGCGATCTTGTTGGCGAGGAGAACGACCGCGAGCAGCCCGAGATACGGGACGACCGACGCCAGCCGACGGCGGTATTCCCGTCGCGTCCGGGCCAGGCGGTCGCGGCCGACGATGACGCCGCTCGCGACGAGCAGCATCGCGGCGACGACGGCGAGCACCCGTCCGGCGACGACCCCCAGCATCAGCCGGCCCCCCTGGTGACGAGACGGTCGCCGTCGTACTGGTAGCCCGCCCCCTGGAACGCCGCGCGCGCGGCCTCGACGTCGAGCGTTCCGGCCTCGCCGAGGAAGGGGAGTTCGGCGGTGCCGTCCCAGGCGAGGGCCTCGGGCGTCCACGGCGGCCGCAGCGGCGCCTCGGCGGCGTCGGCGTACCCTCGGAAGGACGCCGACACCAGCGACTCGCGGTCGAGAAGCCGGGCGACGACCCGGCGGAACCGCTCGTTGGACAGCGGCGGCCGTCGGCAGTTGTACCCCACCATGTAGAACGGCTCCGCCCTGGCGAGCAGGAGCTCCAGCCCCTCGGTCCGGCTCACCCGCGGGAGCCTCCCGGCCCCGATGCCGTCGGCGGTGACGTCGGCCTCACCGGCCTCCAGCAGCTCCGCGGCGGCGGCGTCGGACGGCGCGACGGTGAACGCCACCCGGTCGAACGCCGGCGGCCCCGTCAGCGGCCCGGGTATCCCCCCGGTGTCGTCGCCGTACAGGAAATGCGGCTCGAACCGCTCGAGCGTCAGCGACCGGTCGGGGTCGGCGGCGACGAACCGAAGTGGGCCGCTGCCGACGGGGTCTTCGTTGGACCGGACGAGCGCCTCCGTCGTCCCCTCGGCGACGTCGACGCCGGCGACGTCGGCCGCGTCGGCGTACTCGCTCCAGACGTGCTCCGGGAGGATCGGCACCGAGAGGGCGCGCCTGGCGACCTCGCGGTGGTCGGTCGCGAACGCGAGACGGACGTCGCCGTCGACGACCGCGGCGCCGTCGACGAGCGAGACGGCACCCCGTCGCCACGGCGTCGGCACCGGCGTGTCCATCCCGCCGAGGGAGGTGTCCGCCAGAAACGCGTAGGTGAAGGCGACGTCCGAGGGGGCGACCGGCCGGCCGTCGTGCCACGGGGTCTCCCTGAGCGTCACCGTCGCCGTCAGCGGGTCGGTCTCCCACTCCACCGTCCGGGCCAGCCACGGAACCGGCGCGCCGGCCGGCCGGCGCAGGAGCGGCTCGTACAGGAGATCCGTCACCCGACCCCGGCTCCGGTGTTCGACGGCGATGGGGTTGCGGTTGCGCGTGGGCCGGACGTCGCCGATCGTCGGCCGCAGGGTCCGGTCGTCGCCGGTCCGCTCGGCCCGGAGGTAGTCCGACAGCCGCGCCGGGCCGCCGGCCGGCCAGCCGTCGAATCGGTCGGTCCAGGCGGCCGCGATCCGGTCGGCGAAGGCGACGACCGTGAACGGCTGCAGCTCGACGGCGCGTCTCTGGATCTCGTCGACGACCGCCGCCCGCTCCGCGCCGGCGACCGCCCGCTGCTCGGCCAGGAGGTCGTCGACGGCGACGCTGCTGAAGCCGAAGGGATTCTGCCAGCCGGCCTCCTCGCCGTACGTCGAGTGCAGCAGCGTCCGGAGCTCGTCGGGGCGTCCCTCGCTGGGGTAGCGGCCGACGTGGAGGTCGAAATCGTGGTTGACGAGCACGTCGCGGCGGAGCACGTCCGGCGACTTCGGCGTGACGTCGGCGTCGACGCCGGCGCGTTCGAGGTTCTCGCGGAGGGCGTTGGCGACGCGGACGGCGTGGGCGTCGTGGCTGGCGGGCACGGAAGCGATCGACAGCGACAGCTGCCGGTAGCGGTCGCGCCCCGCCAGGTTCCGGAGTTCGCCGACGCAGCCGCCGGTCGCGGTGACGGACCCCGCCGCACCCGCGAGCAGCGCCCGACGGCGGAGGGCCGGTCCGGGGGACATTCTGCATCTCCTTGACAGGCGCAGAGGTAAAAACCTCCTCGTCCGGCACGACCGTACGCCCCCGCAGGCCCGCGACGACGGCCGCCCGGTACCGTCGGGGGCCTCGCCGATCGACCCGCCGCGAGCGCGGAGCGACGGGAACTTAATACCCCCGAACGACGTGCCGGTATGGCTCTCGAACTGGGGCGACGTCTGGTCCACGCCTCCGGCGCCGTCGTCCCCGGCGCCTACCTCCTCGACGAGCACGTCCTCAGGGTGGGCGTCGTCACCTGGCGCGTCGTGCAGGCCGTCGCCGTCGTCGGGCTCGTCGTGACCGCGGTCCTCGAGGCCGCCCGCCTCTCCGGCGCGCTCGAACACCCCATCTACGACCGGCTCACCCGCGAGTACGAACAGGAGAAGGTGGCCGGCTACGCCCTCTACGTCCTCAGCGCGACGGCCGTCGTCCTGGCGTTCGAGCCGACGGTCGCGGTGCCGGCGCTGTTCATGCTCACGCTCGGTGACCCGGTGAGCGGGATGCTGTCGACCGGCGAACTCCGGACGGTGAAGCGACCGCGCGTGCTCGGCGGCATGTTCCTGGTCAGCCTGGCGCTGGCGTACCCCTTCGTCGGGGCGGCGGCGGCCGTCGCCGGCGCCGCCGGCGCGAC
>PXSC01000106.1:0-8596 GCA_003023535.1 Halobacteriales archaeon QS_9_70_65
CTGGCGAAGCTGTACCGCGCGATGGGACTGACCATCCTCGAGGGGTACGGCCTGACGGAGACGGCACCCGCCCTGACCCTGAACCCACCCGAAGACATCCGCATCGGCACGATGGGCGCCGCGCTGTGCGACGTCGAGCTGGCGCTGGACCCCCACGTCGTCACCGAGGAGACGAAGCAGGCCGCCGAGGGCGAGGTGGGCGAACTGCTGGCGAAGGGCCCCAACGTCTTCTCGGCGTACTGGAACAAGCCGGCCAAGACCGAGGAGGCGTTCACCGAGGACCGCTACTTCCGGACCGGAGACATCGTCGCCCGCGACGAGGACGGCTACCTCAGCTTCGTCGACCGCCGCAAGAACCTGCTGGTGCTCGACACGGGCAAGAACGTCGCGCCGGAACCCATCGAGGACGAGTTCGCCACCTCCGCCCGGGTCGACCAGATCATGGTGACCGGCGACGACGAGAAGTTCGTCGGCGCGGTCGTCTCGCCGAACCTCGAGCGGATGCGCGAGTGGGCCGACGAGGCGGACGTCGATCTACCCGACGACCCCGGGCGGGCCGTCGAGGACGACCGCGTCCGCGAGTGGGTCGGCGAGGAGGTCGACCGAGTCAACGAGCGGCTCGGCGCCCACGAGGAGATCAAGGAGTTCCGGCTGGTCGCCGAGGAGTGGACCGCCGACAACGACCTGCTGACGCCGTCGATGAAGAAAAAGCGCCGCAACATCCGGGCGGCCTACCGCGCGGAGATCGACGACGATATCTACGGCCGCGGAGACCTCGAAGGCGAAAGCGGGACCGAGGCAGCGGCGACGGACTGACGCTGACTACGTACGTCATCTCGGTATCGACCGTACGAGGGCGTGCGATCGTACGGCGAAACGGATACGGTACTCACCATCGGGAAGGGACGGGTCACTCCGCGTCGAGGGCGTCGAAGGCGGGGTCGGCGGCCTCGGCGGTCCGCACCGCGTCGACGTTCTCGGCGACGTCGTGGACGCGGACGAGGTCGGCCCCCCGGTCGGCGGCCAGCGCGGTCGCGGCCACCGTCGCCGGCAGCCGCCCCTCGGAGCTGTCGCGACCGACGAGCCCGAACATCGACTTCCGGGAGTGACCGACCAATATCGGACAGCCGAGCGCCTCGAACTCCCCGAGGCGGCCGAGCAGCTCGAAGCTCTCGGCGGCGGACTTCCCGAAGCCGAGGCCGGGGTCGACGATGATCTGCGAGCGGTCCAGCCCGGCCTTCTCCGCCAGCAGTATCCGCTCGGTCAGTGCCTCTAGCGTGTCGTCGACGACGTCGTCGTACTCGACGTCGACGTCGGGGTCGACCGGCGTCTCGATCGAGTGCATCACCACCACCGGGACGTCGTGGTCGGCGGCGACGAGCCGCATCTCGGGGTCCTCCAGCCCGGAGACGTCGTTGAGGACGTCGGCGCCGACCTCGAGTGCGGCCCGCGCCACCTCGGCCTTCCGGGTGTCGATCGAGACCAGACAGTCGAGCTCCGCGAGCGCCTCGACGACCGGGACGACGCGGTCGATCTCGGCCTCGACGGGGACGGGGTCGGCGCCCGGCCGGGTCGACTCGCCGCCGACGTCGACGACGTCGGCGCCGGCCTCGACCATCGCTGCGGCACGGGCGACGGCGTCCTCGACGGCCTCGTAGCGGCCGCCATCGTGGAAGGAGTCCGGCGTCACGTTGAGCACGCCCATCACCGCGGTGCCGTCCTCCCAGGGGTACGTCGGGTCACCGTCGGCCCTGGGCCTGGGCCCGGCCCCGGCGTCGGTGTCGGTATCGGCGGCACCGCCGGCACCCGGGGCGGCGCCGCCGGCGCCCGCCGGCGCATCGGCGAACTCCAGCGTCGCCCGCAGGTCGTCGGCCAGCGCCGACGATCCGTGGGCGTCGGCCAGCCGGTCGGTCAGCCGCCGGAACTGTGCGACCGTCCCCATCAGTACGGCGTCGACGAGCTCCCGCTCGCGGACGTCGACGCCGGAGACGGCGCACTCGCCGCCGACGGCCGCGAGCTCCCGCTCGAGACGGGCGGCCCGTCGCGGCTGGACGCGGACGGTGACGGTCCGATGGACGCCCGCTTCCTGCAGCCGGCGGACCTCCCCGGCCGGCACCTCGGCGCGTTCGAGGGCGGCCGCCGCGGCGTCGACGTCGGGGACGCGGCGGACGACCGGCCGTCGGCTCCACCGGCGGCGGGCCTCGGCGACGGCGAACAGCGACCCGCAGACGAGGACGGCGTCGCCGGCGTCGGCGGTCGACAGCGCCCGCTCGAGGGCGTCGGCGACGGCGTCGACCTCGACCGCGTCGCCGTCGAAGGCCGCCGCCAGCACGGCCGGCGTCTCCGCGCGGTCGGTGTCCGGGCGGCAGGCGTACACCCGGTCGGCGGTCGGCAGCGCCTCGACCATCCCGGCGTGGTCCTTGTCGCACATCGCACCGAAGACGAGATGGAGGTCGTCGTAGTCGAACGTCGACAGCGTCGTCGCCACGCCGGCGCAACTGCCGGGGTTGTGGGCGCCGTCGAGAACGACCAGCGGCGCCCGCTCCATCACCTCGAAGCGGCCGGGCCAGTGGGCGTTCCGGAGCCCGCGGCCGAGGTCGGCCGACGAGGGGTCGGCGATCTGGCGGGTCAGTGCCGCCGCGACGCCGGCGTTGCGGACCTGGTGGCCGCCGACCAGCGGCAGTGCCGTCTCGACGGTCCAGCCGTCGCCGGCGACGGTGAGCCGCTGTTCGAGCCCCTCGCGGCCGCCGTCGGCGACGCGGACGTCGGCCCCCTCGCCGCCGACCCGGCGGACGTCGGCGACGGTCTCGACCCCCGACAGCGCCTCCCCGGTCGCGGCGGTTACGAGCGGCCGGTCGGCCGGCGCGACGGCGGCCATGTCGCGGGCGATCTCCCCGGCGGTGTCGCCGAGAACGTCCGTGTGTTCGAGCGCGACGCTCGTGACCGCGGCGGCGTCGGCGTCGAGCGCGCTCGTTGCGTCGTACCGCCCGCCGATGCCGACCTCGATCACCGCGACGTCGACGCCGGCGCGGGCGAACGCCCACGCCGCGAGGGCGGTGGTCGTCTCGAAGAACGTCGGAGTCGCCCCCTCGGCGGCCCGCTCGGTTAGATACGGGGCGACGCTCTCGACGAACTCGGTGACGGCCCGCTTCGACACCGTGCGGCCGTCGATCCGGACCCGCTCGCGGAGGTCGTCGAGGTGCGGAGAGGTGTACAGGCCGACGTCGTTGCCGGCCTCCCGGAGGACGCTTTCGACCATCCGGGCCGTGCTGCCCTTGCCGTTCGACCCCGCGACCTGGACCACCCGGAAGGACTCCTCGGGGCGGTCGAGGTACTCCAGCAGGCGCCGCGTCGACTCGACGCCCGTCGTCGGCGAGTACCGGCGGAGGTCGAAGAGCACGTTCGCCGCCTCGTGGTACTCCATACCCACAGCAGTGCGGCGAGCGCTTTATCACTTTCCGGTCGATCCGACGTCCTGTCTGATCGAGTGAGGACCGACCGGTCAGCCGGCCCCGGGCGGGACCTCGAACGGGACCGACCACTCGCGCGGCGAAGCCGAGCGAGCGCAGCGAGGGAGGCCTCGGGAAGCAGCGAGCGGGAGAAACGACATCAGGGGCGACGACATGGGAGCGTGGTTCGAACGACGGCTCCGCGAGCCGTCGTTCGTCATCCCGGAAGAGCTTCGCTCTTCCGTAGATCGCGGATCTCCGATCCGCTCACTCCCGGAAAACCGGTCGAAGCGAGCGGGAAAGGGTGTTCGGAAACGCCCTCGTCACCGCCGAAGCACGCTACTTCCTCACGACCAAACACTATCCGACCTGGGGACGGGAACGTTTTAACCCCGCCACCGGTACGGCGACGCATGGAAGCAGCCGAGGCGGGCGCGCTGATGACCGAGCCCGTGCTGACCGTCGACCCGTCCGCGGAGATCGCCGAGGTGGCGGCGGCGATGCGCGCACAGGCGATCAACTCCATCGTCGTCATCGACGACGGTTGCCGGCCGATCGGCATCCTCACGTCGACGGACTTCGTCGGCGTCGTCGCGGACGGTGACGTCGACAGCACCGTCGGCGACCACATGACCGACGGGGTCGTCACGACGTCGCCGGCGGCGTCCGTCGAGGAGGTGGCGCGGCTGATGATCGACCACGACATCAGCCACGTTCCGGTCGTCGAGAACGAGGAGGCCGTCGGACTGGTCTCGGCGACGGACATCACCGGTTACGCTGCCGGCACGGCCGTCGCCGACGTCGAGTAGCGGTCGTCGGACGGCAGTCGACGCGCCGGGCGCCGGAGGGCTCTCGCCGCGGCGGCTGCGGTGCTCAGTAGTACTCCCGCTCGACGTTGCGGACGGCCTCGACGCGCTTTTCGATGGGCGGGTGGGTCGCGAACAGCCGCTCCAGGGCCGACCGCTCGCCGCCGAAGATGCACAGCGCCGAGACGTTGTCGTCGAGTTCGGCATCGGTCCGTTTGCCGGCCGAAGATATCTTCCGGAGCGCGTCGGCCATCGCGTCGCCGCCGACGTGGCGGGCGGCGTCGTCGTCGGCGACGTACTCCCGGTACCGCGAGGTGACCACGTCGCGGTTGTCGATGTGGGCGAGTTCGTGCGCCAGCACCGCCTCCAACTCCTCGTGGCTCAGCAGGTGCATCAGTTCCGTCGAGACGACCACGACGCCGGCGCCGCGGCGGCCGACGGCGAAGGCGTTCGGCACGCCCATCTCGGCGACCTTCAGGTCGGGCTTTGCGAGGTCCATCTCCCCGCAGAGCCGCTCGACCGACCGGTGGACGTCGGGGTAGCGGTCCTCGGACATCTCGTCGGCGCCGGCGCTCCGCAGCGCCGCCCACTTGCCGAACTTGTACTGGAAGCCGGCGAACAGCACCGTCCCCAGCAGGACGAGCGGGATCGGCGCGCCGAACCCCTCGACGGCGACGATCGCCAGGAGCATGTAGAAGCCGAAGAGGATGCTCCCCACGGCCGCCATGCGGGCCTTGAGTCCGACGTGTCGCATATCGGCTCGCGGTAAGCGACTGTCGAATAAATGCGTTCTGGCAGAGATGGTACCGTCCCGCACGGTCGACGCACAACGTATAAGTCGGTCGGTTCTTCATGATCGAGCGTGCCATCCGGTACGTCCGTCGAGCGCCGGCGTACGGCGGCCGACGAGCGTGCCGAAACGGCGGCTTCTCCGAGCGGCAAACGTCCGTGAGACGGCCGTCGGCGGGCGTGGCGACCCGTCGGCGGCCGGCCCCGGACGCTCAGCCCGATCATCAACTCCGCATCACACCACAGCATGACACACGACGTATTCACCGGCGTCTTCCCCGCGATGACGACGCCGTTCCACGACGACGAGAGCATCGACCACGACACGCTGCGCGCCCACGCCCGGCGGCTGGAGACGGCCGGCGTCGACGGGCTCGTCCCGGTCGGGACGACCGGCGAGTCCGCGACCATGAGCCACGACGAACACGTCGAGGTCGTCGAGACGGTGGTCGACGCCGTCGACGACGTGCCGGTCATCGCCGGCAGCGGCTCGAACAACACTCGCGAGGCGCTGGAGCTGTCCGAGCGGGCCGCCGCCGCCGGCGCCGACGGCCTGCTGCTCATCTCGCCGTACTACAACCGGCCGGAACCGGACGGCACCGAGACGCACTTCCGGACGATCGCCGATGCCGTCGACCTGCCGCAGATAATATACAACGTCCCCGGCCGGACCGGTCGCAACATCGCCGTCGAGTCCGCCGTCGCGCTGGCCGAACACGAGAACATCGTCGGCTACAAGGCCGCGAGCGGCGACCTCGGTCGAACGAACGAGGTCGTCGAGCGGACCCGAAACGAGAACTTCGCGGTGCTGTCCGGCGACGACGCGCTGACGCTGCCGGTGGTCGCCCAGGGCGGCACCGGCTGCATCTCCGTGGCCGCCAACGTCGAGCCGGACCGCGTCGTCGCCCTGGTCGGGTCGGCGCTGGCCGGCGACTTCGAGCGCGCCCGCGAACTGCAGTACGAGCTGGGCGACCTGTTCAGGGTGTTGTTCGCCGAGAGCAACCCCATGCCGATCAACGAGGCCATGGAGATGCGGGACGTCCACTCGGCGACGATGCGGTCGCCGCTCTGCCCCCTGCAGCCCGAGACCCGCGAGCGTCTGCGGGCGGTGCTCGACGACCTGGAGCCCGAATGAGGTTCGTCGTCATCGGCGCGACGGGCCGGACCGGCGGCGAGATCGTCGCCGAGGCAACGGAGCGCGCACACGACGTCGTCGGCGTCGCGCGCTCGGCCGGCGAGGTCGGCGACGTGCCCGTCCACCCGGCCGGGGAGCTGCCGGCGCTCCTGGCCGACGCCGACGTCGACGCCGTCGTCGACTTCACCGTCCCCGAGGCCAGCCGCGAGCACGCCGCCCGCGCCGCGGAGGCCGGCGTCCCCTACGTCGTCGGGACGACCGGCTTCGACGACGACGGCCTGGCCGCCCTGGACGCCGCCGCCGAGTCGACGGCCGTGCTGAAGGCCACGAACTTCGCCCGCGGGGTACAGGCGCTGCTGCAGGCCGTCGAGGCCGGCGTCGCGGCGCTGCCGGAGTACGACGTCGAGTTGACCGAGACCCACCACGCCGGCAAGCGCGACGCCCCCAGCGGCACCGCGAACACCGTCCTCGATGCGATAGAGGCGACCCGCGGCGAGGCGCTGGACCGCACCCACGGCCGCGAGGGCGAACACCGCCGCGAGGAGTCGGAGGTCGGCGTCCACGTCCGCCGGGCCGGGACGGTCCGCGGCGAACACGAGGTCGTGCTGGCGGGCAACGACGAGGTGCTGACGCTCGCTCATCGCGCCGAGTCACGCCGCGTGTTCGCCGCCGGCGCCGTCGACGCCGCCGAGTGGCTGGCCGGCCGCGACCCCGGCTTCTACGGGTTCGACGACGTGTTGTAGGCGGGTCGACAGAGCCAAGGGCCGTCTCACCGTTTCTCCGACGATGAGCGCACTCGAAGACGACGTCCGTGAGCTGCAGCGGCGCTACGAGGCGGGGCTGACCGCCGAGGAGGCGGGAGACGAGGAGTACGCGGTGCTGGAGGCGTTTCTCGACCGGCTGGAGGCCGGCGAGGTCCGGGCCGCCGAGAAGCGCGACGGCGAGTGGGAGGCGAACGAGTGGGTCAAGCAGGGCATCCTGCTGAACTTCGGGCTGCGGTCCATCGAGACCCACGGCCACGGTGGCGTCGACTACCACGACGTGCTGCCGCTGCGGGACACCGCGGACCTGCCGGAGCGCGGCACCCGGAACACGCCCGACGGCACCGTGATTCGCCGCGGCGCCCACGTCGGGAGCGACGCCATCCTGATGAGCCCGTCGTTCGTCAACGTCGGCGCTCACGTCGGCGACGGGACGCTGGTGGATTCCTGCGACACCGTCGGGTCGGCCGCCCAGATCGGCGACGACGTCAAGCTCGGCGCCAACACGCTCGTCGGTGGTGTACTCGAACCGGTCGAGGCCGCGCCGGTCGTCGTCGAGGACGGCGTCTCGCTGGGCGCCGGCTGCCGCGTCACCTCGGGCTTCGTCGTCGGCGAGGGAAGCGTCGTCGGCGAGAACACGCTGCTGACGCCCCGGATTCCGGTGTACGACCTCGTCGCGGAGGCGATCGTCTACGGCGAGCTACCGCCGGAGCGGCGGGCCTTCACCCGGTACGTCGAGTCGAGCGTCGGCGATCACGACCTCTTCGAGGGCGGCGCTTACAAACCAGCCGTCGTCGCCACCGACGTCGAAGCGGAGACCCTGGAGGCCACCCGACGCGAGGACGCCCTCCGGGACAACTGAAACAGGTCGCCTCGGGCGTGTTTCTCGACGGCCCGCTCGAGCTTCAGCTTCGGGGAGGCGACCTTGCCGACGAATGCCTCGACGGGCTCGCCGCGCTCGAGCAGGATCACCGTCGGGATGGACCGGACGCCGAACTCCTCCATCGTCGTCTCGTTCTCGTCGGCATCGATCTTCGCGACGGTGAGCCGGGGGTGTCCCTCGACGAGCTCCTCGACGACCGGCTCCAGCGCCGTGCACGGGCCGCACCACCCCGTCCAGAAGTCCAGTAGGACGAGGCCGTCGCCGACCGCTGCCCCGTAGCTGCCGTCGTCGTGGACGATGCGGTCGTAGTCGGTCGCGGCCATCGGTCGCCGGAGGCCCTCACGTCCTCGGGATCCTCGAATGGGTGCTCGGGCCGCTGGGGTACTGGTTGCTCTCCCCGGCGTCCGTGGTCGTGGTGACGTCGTACTTGTTACCCAAACCCCGGAGTACGGCGCCACGGCCCCGATTCGTAGCTCGTCGTCCGCGGCCACAGTACTTAATTACGTGGACGACCGACGTTGTCGTATGGAGTCCCTGTCAATTAGCTCACTAGAAGCACAGCCCGAGGACGTCGAGTCGCTCCCGGACTCCGTCGACGAGGCCGCGGTCCAGCGGATGCAGTTCGTCGCGCGCCTCCTCGACGACAGCATCAGGCTGCCGGGAACGGAGTTCAAGATCGGTCTCGACCCCATCGTCGGCGTCCTGCCGGTCGCCGGCGACGCGGTCGCGGCGGCGCTGTCGGGGTACATCATCCTGGAGTCGGCCCGGCTGGG
>PXSC01000106.1:8674-16615 GCA_003023535.1 Halobacteriales archaeon QS_9_70_65
ATATTAGGGTTTGCAGTCCGTGACCTGTTCTCGCGGGGCGAACCGACCCTCGCTACGGTCGAACAGGCGGACCGCTGGCTGTGCCAACCAGCCGTTATCCCTATCTCCCCCCGTCGCAGGCGAGATTCGGGAGTACCTTTCGTCTGATATTCTCCGCGCCGTTGCAGTCCGCGTTCCCGACGAATCCACAGTCGCAGACGTACAACCCGCGCTCGACACGCTGGCGGTCGGCCGACCGCCCGCACGCCGAACACGTTTTCGACGTATCGTGCTCGGACACGCACTCAATATCGATGCCCTCGGCTTCCGCCTTGTACTTGAGCATCGTCGTGAAGCGGTCGAACGCCCACCCGTGGAGGTCGAGATTGCCGTGGTTGCCCCAGTTGCGGGCCTCTCCGTTCTCGTTTTCGCGGATACCGCCGAGGTCGCCCACGACAATCGTCCCGACGCCACGTTCGACGCACTCTGCCACGATGTCTTTCGACAGGGTGTGCAGGAAGTGCGTCCGGCGGGCGGTCCGCTTGCGGTCGAGGCGGTGGGCTTCGCGTGACGCCGAACTATCGCAGTTGGCCCGCTCTTTCTGGAACCAGTATTCGTCTTCTTTGAGCGCACCGCCGGGGTACAGCATGGCTTCGTCACCGAACGAGACGGCGGCGAGGTTGCAGATCCCGAGATCGATGCCCGCCACACTGTCGCCGGGGGCGTCGCGGGCGTCGATCTCAACGCGACAGATGATGTGCAACCGCCAGACGCCGTGTTCGTACACCGCACGGACCTGCTGGACGTTCTCGACGGTGCGACTATCTGGGCCGATAACGTCGTACTCGCAGAGGACGAAATCGGCCCAGCCGTCTTTGAGGTTCGCGCCTTTCGAGAGGCGAATGCGGCCGTTCGTGGCGTCGTGTTTGAAGCCCGCTTGCTTGAACGTGACCGTCGAGCGCGGGTGGTCGCCGTTGTGTTTGCGGTAGCCGGGCGGATTCGCGTTCGTGTCCCCGTTTCCGCGCTTGCCGTACCAACTGGTGAACGCCTCACCGAGTTCTTAGAGAACTCGTTGTGCTCAAAAATCGGAGATTTTTGACATCACGAAAGACGAAGTCTTTCGAACGAACTCGACTGTGAATGGAGGTCAGCGTAGCGTTCGTGATTTTTGAGGTACGCCGTGAGCGCGTTGGCGCCGGGAATCTGGCCGCAAGCGTCCCAGATACGTTGAGCCGTCCATCGGCCAACGTTCCAGAGCTTGCTGTTGCTGGCGTTCACAAGAGCGCAGCTTTTGTGCAGCCCATCAGAAATCGAAGATTTCTGAGGACGGCAAATCCGAGCGAATCGAGGTCGTCGCGCACCTGCGAGTAGTTGCAGATGCGAGCGCGGTAGGTGCGCGTAACGACCTGATTCGCCATACGTAACCTATGTCACTACACCGATTTAATACCGACCCATCTAAAGTGAAAGTGAACGTAGAATATCCAGCCATATCAGCGTCAGCAGTTATTCGATGCCATGTCGGATTCATCCCGCCCTGAAGGGCAAGGCTTTCTCCTCAAATCTAGTAATAGCCTGCGTCAGGACTCGTCGGCGTCGTCGGTGCCGTCGTGTCCGTCTTCAGCATCCGCGTGGTCGTCGTCACCGTGGTCGGTCCCGCCTTCTCCGTCGTCGCCGTGGTCGTCGCGCTCGTGAGACGTGTCGATTTCGACGGGGTCGGTCGTCGCCTCGTCGTCGCCCATCGCCTGCGAGACGCTGGCGGCGGTGTAGCCGGCGACGTAGCCGGCGGTGCCCCATACCAGGCCGCCGACGGTGGCGCCGGCGGGCCCGCCGACGGCGCCGAGCACCGACCCGGCGAAGCCGCTCGCGGTCGCGCTCTTCGCCGCCGCCTGCTCGGGGTCGTTCGAGAGACACTCGAAACCGTGCTCGTGGCTGTCGTCGCCGGTCATACGCGGGCTACGCCCCGCGGCCGTGAATCCGTTACGGCTCTTCGGAAATGCGCTTTCTTTGTGCCGTCGGTCAGGTCGGGCGAGGCCCACAGACGGTGCCGGACCCAGACCTCTTCGCCGCCGATCTCGATCGTCGTCGCCTCGTCGGCGTCCGGGCCGGGAGTGGCGTCGCCGGCGGCGCCGAAATCGAGAGAGGACCCGACGGCGAGGCGGCGCTCGTCGGTCATGTCCCGCCGTGCGGGCTCGAGCGGCCCGAGCGTTTCGGTCCGAGCCGACAGCCTTGTTATCCGGCCCGTCCTTCGTCGGGCATGAGTCTCACCGCCTCGCCGGCCGTCAAGCGCCTGGCCGACTGGAACGACGACCGGCTGGAGCGGCTCGCCGACGAGCACGGCACGCCGCTGTACGTGATCGACCACGACCGTATTCGGGCAAACTTCGCTCGCTTCCGGGCGGCCTTCGAGTTCGCCCACGTGATGTACGCGGCGAAGGCCAACACCGGGCGGGCGGTGCTGCGGACGCTGGCCGACGCCGGCGCCGACGTCGAGTGCGCCGCCGCCGGCGAGCTCCACCGTGCGCTCGCGGCCGGCGTCCCCGCCGAGGACCTCCAGTACACCGCCGTCAACCCGCCGGCCGCCGACCTCGATTACGCAATCGAGCTGTGGGAGGACACGCCCGAGCTGACGGTGACGGCCGGCGCCGAGATGACGCTCGACCGCCTCGCGTCGCGCGGCTTCGACGGCCGGCTCGCGCTCCGCGTCAACCCCGGTATCGGAACGGGCCATCACGAGAAGGTGGCGACCGGCAAGGACGCCAAGTTCGGCCTGCCGTACGACGAGGTCGAGCGCGTCGCGAGCGAGGCCCGCGAGCGGTTCGATCTCGTTGGCCTCCACGCCCACGTCGGCAGCGGCGTCCTCGGCGACGACCTCGACGACCACCGGCGGGCCCTCTCGCGGGTCGCCGACCTCGCGGCGCGGGTCGGCAGCCTGAAGTTCGTCGATCTGGGCGGCGGCTTCGGCGTCCCGTACCGACCCGACGAGGACCCACTGGACCTCGAGGCTGCCGCCGGGATGGTCCGGGAGGTGACCGCCGACCTCGACGCGACCGTCGCGCTGGAACCGGGGCGATACCTCGTCGCCGACGCCGGCGTGCTGCTGGCGCGGATCAACACGGTCAAGGAGACCCCCGAGACGCGGGTGGTCGGCGTCGACGCCGGGCTAACCGACCTGGTCCGACCCGCGATGTTCGGCTCGTACCACCACGTCCGCAACGTCTCGGGGGCGGACCGCGAGCCCGTCGGCTCCAGCGTCGGCGGCCCGCTGTGTACCAGCGCCGACGTGTTCTGCACCGACCGGCCGATTTCCCGCCCGGAGGCCGGCGACCTGCTCGCGGTCGGCAACGTCGGCGCCTACGGCATCAACCTCGCCAGCCAGTTCCACTCCCAGCCGCGGCCCGCCGAGGTGGCCGTCGACGGCGACGACGAGCGGGTCACGCGGCGCCGCGAGACGTTCGAGGACCTCACGCGGCTGGAGAACGAGGCGCCCGGCATCGAGCGATACTGATCGCTCGACTGTGAAGATGTCATAGAACGGTTGGCGTACACGTTCTGCGAGTCGCTCAGTACAGGGTGTGTATGTGTCGAGTCGTTGTGGCGACGAGTGATTTAAGATCAGGACCTCGAAAGCCCTCGGCCGGCTCCGGTCGCGCGGCTCACGGCTCGCGTCGCTCACCGGCAGAGCGACGCTCTGCCGAGCCCTCGTTCGCTTCACTCACGAGGACACCGTTCGCGCATTCGGCGGCGCTCCCTGCGGTCGCGCCGCCCGCCGGTCGCCGTCCGGCGTTCGCCTCACTCCGTTCGGCTCACCGTCGCCGTGCTTTCCGGAGCGGGCGGTCGGCAAAGCCGACCGCCCCGTGCCGTGGTCGTTCGAAAGGCGCTTCGCGCCGTTCGTGATATGCGCGGGACTCGTCGAGTCCCGCGGACAGTCCGCCAGGAGATCGGCTTTCCGGCCGGCCGTCCCTGGCGGACTGAACGGGCGAGCGGCGCTCGGCGGTGTCCCGGCGTTCGCGGCGCCGTGCGCCGCGAGCTCGAGAGAGCGTCGCTCTCCCGGTGACGCAAGCACTGAGGGAGCGGAGCGACCGAAGCGCGTGGTTCGAACGACGCGACGCGTCGTTCGTCAGTGCGGGAACTCGAAGATTTCCCGCTTGCGGCCAGAATCCGACGGATTCTGACGCCATCACGGGAGAGCTCCGCTCTCTCGAACGACGGCGAGCCGCGGCGCTCCGAGCGCCGCGAGGGCTTTCCGAGGCAGTCGCGGTTCATTCCACACCGAATCACACTGAACCACCCGTATCATACAGAGTGCTACCGTACCACCATGCGGCTACAGTGACTCACCGTCTTCGAGCGTCGTTCGAATGTTCAGGTAGGTTGGGGATTCGGACTCTTCGAACGTACTCTCAGGCCAGAGGTCTAAGTCATCAGTAGAGCGACGTGGAGCGAGGTGAATATGGAAACGGGGGACGGACTGTCGGGCGACTCTGCCGCTCGCATGGAGGAGGTTCACGCCATCGAAATCATCGGCGTGAAGCTCTTCAGCAATCGATTTTGCGTGTTTCATTACCGCACGAAGTATCGGCTCCGGTATGTCAAACGAATTCTCGTGATGGGCTTCCGGAATCACCGGTAAGTGCCCCTCGGAGACTGGCTCAAGGGGTGCAAATGCTATCGTTTCGCCAGTCTCGTCTACGACGACAGCGTCCTCCTCGCCTGCAACAATCGCGCAAATATAGTCCATAGCCTCTCTTCCCGTTACCTTTCTAAAAATTTGTCCTCCTCTGTGGATTTGAGTCAGTAAGTTCCGACTTACACTGACCACTACGGGACCGCAACCGTTCTCGGGCTCTCCGTGGGCCGAGAGTTTTATGATGGCCGGATGTCACTTCGGCCTGCATGACCGCAGTCGATGCAACCCCCCACGGCGTGCCCGCGCGTGCCGAGTCGTTCGTTCCCGAATCGCTACCAGGCGGTAGTCGGGGGGAAAAGATGTGAGACGGCTCCACGTCCGTGTACCGGCGTCCGAGCGGTCGAGCGTCAAGACGGTGCTCGAGGACCTCGATCTTGAGTACGTCACCGCGACCGGCGGCGACGATGGCGACGGTGGCGACGGTGGCGACGTCCACTTCTTCTTTCCCGTCCCGACGGCGGCCGTCTCGGACGTCCTCGATGGACTGGACGACGCGGACGTCGATTCGGACGCCTACACCGTCGTCACGAAGGGCGAGTTCGCACACACCGGCGAGTTCTCGGAACTCCAGCGCGAGTACAGTGACGAGACCCCGACCCTCTCGCGGGCGGAACTCGGCGCGAAGATACAGGAGTCGCGGTGGCCGCGGCTCATGTACTACGGCGGGTCGGTACTCAGCGTGCTCGCCGCGACGTGCGGGCTGCTCCTCGACCAGCCCGCACTCGTCATCGGGGCGATGGTCATCGCCCCACAGGTCAGTGCCGCTCTCGCGGCCCCGGCGGCGGCCGTAGACGGCAAGTGGGACGTCTTCACGGGCAGCGTCAAGGAGCAGACACTCGGTCTCGTCCTCGCGATTCTCGTCGCGGCCCCGTTCGCACTGGCGCTCCGCCGGACCGGGTTCGTTCCGCCGACGGTCGAGGTCACGAGCATCGAACTCGTCGGCGTCAGACTCGCCCCGTCGCTTCTGAGCACCATCGGCGCCACCGTCGCGGGCATCGTCGGCGCCTACGGGTACTCGACCGAGCAGTCGGTCTCCCTTATCGGGGTCATGATCGCGGCGGCGATCGTACCCGCGGCCGGCGGCGTCGGCCTCGGCCTCGCATGGGGCGAGCAGGCGTACGCCGTCGGGTCACTGTTGCTTCTCGCGGTGAACGTACTCGCCATCAACGTCGGCGCGTTCGTGACGTTCCTTCTCTTGGGCTACGAACCCCCGTGGCTGTTCGGGGAGCGGTCGCTCGGGGATTCGGTTCCCAACGCGGACGTGCGCCGCGTGTACGCGACGATCCTGCTGGTGGCCGTCGCGATCATCGTGACCGGGGCCCTGACCGCTTCGCAGGTCGGCTTCAGCCATCAGACGAAGGGAGCCGTCCAGGGGACGATGTCGTCGCCGGCTTACGCCGACCTCGACACGACCGGTGTGACGACGGAGTACGGCGGTCCCGGCGCTCCGCCGGGACCGACCTCGGTCACCGTCACGGTGAGCGGCCCGTCCGGGACGCCGCCGGACGACCTCGCTTCGGATCTCGAAAGCGAGATAGAGCGCCGAACGGACCGAGACGTCGCGGTCGCCGTCGATTACCGGTCGTCACGGACCACGAACGTCTCGTCCGGCTGATACCGTCGGTCACGGGGACGTGAACCGGTGTTCGCAGGGGAGGGGAGGGCTCCGTATGGCCCGGCCCGGACGACGACGAATCGTCGCTTCGAATCCCGATTCATGTTGTCCGTCGGGGCGTCGACCCCGCTCGGCCGCAGTCCGGAACAGTCCGTTCGTGCTCGAACAGCCGTCGGGGTGGCGGCACACGGCGCGGCGGACCGCCGTCGAGTCGCCGGACGCGACGGGAGGGAAGAGCCATCCGGGAATGCGGTCCCGCCGACTATCCGTCGAGTTCGTCCACGAGGTCGCTCCCGACGCCGGTGTAGCCGGCCGGCGTCAACTCGTACAACTCCTCGCGGACCGACTCGTCGACGTCGAGGTCGTCGAACAGCTCGCGGAAGTCCTCGAGGCCGACCTGCTGGCCGCGGGTCAGCTCCTTGACGCGCTCGTAGGCCTCGGTGTCGCCCTCCCGCCGGAGGATCGTCTGGACGGCCTCACCGATGACCTCGGGGGTGGCCGCGAGGTCCTCCCGCATGACGGTCTCGTTGGGCGTCACCTTCTCGAGGCCGGCGGCGGTCTTGCGGTAGCCGACGAGACAGTGCGCGACGGCGGCGCCGACGTTCCGCTTGACCGTCGAGTCCGAGAGGTCCCGCTGGAGCCGCGAGGTGGTGACGTAGTCCGCGAGGAACGTCAGGTCGGCGTTGGCCTTCGTCAGGTTACCCTCGCTGTTCTCGAAGTCGATGGGGTTGACCTTGTGCGGCATCGTCGACGACCCCGTCTCGCCCTCGACGGCCTCCTGTCCGAGGTACCGGTCGGAGACGTAGAGCCACATGTCCAGGTCCAGGTCCCGGAGGACGTTGTTGACCCCCCGAAGCGCGTCGAAGACCGCCGCCAGGTCGTCACAGGGGTTGACCTGCGTCGTCAGCGGCACGTGGTCGAGGCCGAGCGACGCGACGAACCGCTCGGCGAAGGCCCGCCAGTCGACGTCGGGGTAGGCGGCCTCGTGGGCGGCGTAGGTGCCGGAGGCGCCGGCCAGTTTGCCCGAGAGGTCGTCGACGGTCGCCTCCAGCCGGCCGAGCGCCCGCCCGAGTCGAGAGGCGTAGACGGCCAGCTCCTTGCCGTAGGTGGTCGGCGTCGCCGGCTGACCGTGGGTCCGGGCCAGCATCGGTACGTCGCGGTGCTCGCGGGCCGCCGCCGCCAGCGCGTCCCGCAGCTCGCGTACTTCGGGGACCAGCACCGCCTCGACGGCGCCGCGCAGCAGCAGCCGGTGGGCGAGGTTGTCGACGTCCTCGCTGGTCAGGGCGAAGTGAACCCACGGCGCTTGCGTCTCCTCGTCGGGGAGGTGCATCCGGAGGAAGTACTCGACGGCCTTGACGTCGTGGTTGGTCGCCGCGTAGTCGCCGTATCCCTCCGTCTCCAGCCGCTTGACGACGTCGGCGTCGTCGGCGTCGAAGGAGTCGTACAGCGCCCGGAGGTCGTCGCGGGCCCGGTCGTCGGGCGCTAACGGCGTCGCCTCGAGGTCCGCGAGCGCGAGCAGGTACTCGACCTCGACGCGGACGCGGGCGCGCATCAGCGCCGCCTCGCTGACGTGGTCGGTGAGCGGCTCCGTGTAGCGGGCGTAGCGGCCGTCCAGCGGCGAGACGGCGTCGAGGGGGCTCCGGTCGGTCATGTGGGG
>PXSC01000107.1 GCA_003023535.1 Halobacteriales archaeon QS_9_70_65
TAGGCGCCGATGTCGGTGTCCAGCTCGCGGGCGACGACGGTCGCCAGCGGCGCGCCGGCCTTCTCGATGCCGACCGTCAGGTCGACGGCTTCGCCCTGCTTCGACAGCAGGTCCGCCATCGCCCGGCCGGCGTACGTCAGCCGCGCGGAGTCGCGGCCGATGGCGCTCCAGTCGACGTGGATGTCGTGGGGGCCGCCGGTCGGCTCCTCGGAGTCGGTCGTCGTCGGTGCGGCGTCGCTGCGCTCGACGAGCCAGCTGGCCGTCTCCCGGGAGACGTTCAGCTGGTCGGCGATTTCGCCCTTCGAGAACCCCCGCTCGGACAGCTCGCGGGCGCCCTCGATGAGGTCGTCAACGTTCTTCATACCGGGCAAACTCGACGACCGACTTTATGTTCGTCGGCCCGCGTCGGAACGCCGGGCCGAACGACCGGTGCGGTGTGACCTCGGTGACGAACGACTCCGGGAACCACCGCGGCAGCTCCCGGAGCCGGTCGACGGCGGCCTCGAAGTGCCGGACGCCGGAGTTGACGCTGCCGACCAGCGCCTTGTTGTTGAGCACCAGCTCCTCGTGGAGCCGGCCGCCGTCGACCTCGAACGTCCAGGGGTCCGGCACGCCGAGCAGCGCGGCCACGCCGCCGGGCGCCAGCGCCTCGATGCTCTCGAAGGCGTGTCTGGCGTGGCCGGTCGCCTCGTACACCAGGTCGGCCGGCTCGTGGACCTCCGGCACCGCCGACACCGGCGTCTCCCGGGAGTCGACGTACGTCGCCCCCAGCCGCTCGATGACGTCGATCGTCGGATCCGGGCGGTCCCGGCGACCGAGACAGTACACCTCGTCGGCGTCGTCGACCAGCACCGCGACAGTCAACAGCCCCAGCGCGCCGTTGCCGAGCACCAGCGCCGTCTCCGGGCGCCACTCGAACGACGAGCGGGCCGCCGCCGCCAGCTCCAGGGCCTTCTCCGAGACGCTCATCGGCTCCACGAGGAAGCCCAGCGACGCGAGGTCCGGCGGCACCGTCACCAGGTACCCCTCGGGGCTGGTGAAGTACTCGCTCATGAAGCCGTGGGCGCCGTCGATGCCGCGCTCGAGGGTGGCTCCCGGCGGCGCCATGTCGGCCTCCCCGCGCTCGAAGTAGTCGTTCGGGTCGTCGCCGGGCGGCCGTCGAACCGTCGGCACGACGACGTCGCCGGCCTCGAGGTCGGTTCCGGGTGCCGTCTCGACGATGCCGACGGCCTCGTGGCCTAACACGAGGTGGTCCTCGCCGTCCGGCGGGCTCCCGTGATTGCCGGCGACGACCTCGTGGTCCGTCCCGTCGACGCCGACGCGGAGCGTCTTCACGAGCGCCTCGCCCGGGGCGGGCTCCGGCCTCGGCAGCTCGAGCAGGCGCGGCTCGTCGGCGCCGCGTTCGATTCCGATGGCGTCCATATCTCGAGGAGTGGCTCCAGGGTTGAAAACATTTATCCAGTTACGAGTAAATTAACGCGGGCGGTCAGCACATATACGGACGCCGCCGTTCCTTCGATCATGGAACGGTACGACCTGCTGTACCGGCTCTACGACGAGTTCGACACCGACATGCTCGGGGAGTACCAGGAGTTCGTCGACCTGTTCCCGCCCGTCGACTCGCGGGTCGCCCTCGATCACTGGGAGGAAGCCAGCGAGGAGCTGACTGCCCGAAAGGGGAAGCTCCGGGGGTCTTTTCCCGGCGCGGGCGAGACGTTCGCCGACCTGGCGGCGCTGGCCAGCCGCGAGCAGGCCTTCGCCGGGCTGGACCTCTACAACGAGTACGACCGCGGCGTGAACGTACTGGTGCTGGACGTCGACGAGACGCTGCGGTCGGCCGGCAACACCGACAACGAGATCCCCCGGGAGACGCTGCACCTCATGACCCGGTTTCACGAGGCCGGCGTCCCGATCGTCATCTGCACGGGTCAGACCCTGGAGAACGTCAAGGGATTCCTCATCCAGGGGCTCGGCAACGAGATGGTCCACTCCGGCGACGTGAGCATCGTCTACGAGGCCGGCACCGGCGTGTTCACGCCGGGCCACGGCGCCGACACGAAGCGACTGCTGTACGAGGAGCTGGACGCGGAGATCCGCGAGGTGTTCGGCCGGGTCCGCTCGCGCGTGTTCCCGGACGCCCCGGCGGCGGTCGCCGGCGGCTGTCACCTCCAGGGCAACGAGTTCAACGTCACCCTGAAGCCGAACTTCGAGACCGGCAGCGACCGGGCGCGGGCGGTCGTCGACGAGGGACTGGTCTACCTGCTGGACCTGCTGGAGGAGAGCGTCGCCGAGGCCGTCGGCCGCGAGCCGGCCGCCGAAGGGTACGCCCGCGCGTACTACGCCGACGCCGACCCCGAGATCCGCGGCGTCCTTGAGGCCGAAAGCGAGCGGCCCGACGCCGCCGACGACGTCCCGGACGACCTCGCGGCGGTCTTCGAGCGGGTCGACGTCGCCTACTACGAGGCCGACGCCGCCGAGATCGGCTCCCTGGAGCTGAACAAGGTCGTCGGCGTCGAAACCGCCCTCTCGGTGCTCGGCATCGACGACCCCTTCGCGCTGGTGATGGGCGACTCCAAGAGCGACCTCCGGGTGATGCGGTGGGCCGACGAGCACGACGCCGGCGTCGCC
This sequence comes from Halobacteriales archaeon QS_9_70_65, assembly GCA_003023535.1. The sequence continues at coordinate 2,629 of PXSC01000107.1, forward strand.
GCCGCCCCCGACCACGCCTCCGACGACGTCCTCGAACACGTCCTCGGAACCGACGAGCTGGTGTTCGACCGCGGCGACGCCGGCGAGATGCTCAGGACCGCCTACGCGATGTACCGGCTCGCGGAACTCGACTGAGAGTGATCGTTGCGATGCTTTTCGGCACAGTAGTGAAAAGGAAGCGACTTCGAGGTCCGAACCCGATTGCTTCGACGCTCGGCGGTAACGACCCGCAGTAATCAGTACGAAACGGAGTCGCCTCAGGCGTACCTGCCGTCGTCGTCGTTCTGTTGTCGCTGCTCCAGCCGCACGATGGGGAGGAATGCTGGTACCATTCTATCTAAAACTTACTCGGAGACGAATAAGTAAGTTTCGATACACGTTCTGGTACGGGTTCACACGGCAGGGACGGACTCGCCGTTGTGGAGGGGTTCGGAGGCCGCCAGCCGCTTCTCGCCGCCGTCGGCGACGCGGACCGCCGATACGGTCGATCGGAGGCGGTCGCCCTCCAACAGCGCCAGCCGAAGGTGGCTGCCGTAGCGGTCGGCCCAGGCCGTCACCGCGTCGGCGACGGTGCTTCCGGCCGGGACGACGACCCGACCCTGTCGTGCGCCGGCCCGCGCGACGAGCGCGCCGGTCAGCTCGATGTCGACGCCGAGGCCGCCGCCGCCCTCGTCGGCCCTGACGATGTCCGTGTCGGTACTCATTACACCTCGTTCCGGCCCCGGGGTCAAATACTTTACTCACATCCGAAAAAGAAGCCGCAGGCTTATGTCGGCCGGCGCCGAACACCGGATATGACAGCGAACGCTCCGTCGCCCGGGGCCGACGACCCGCTGGGGCTCACCGGGGTCGTCCCGCCGACGGTGACGGCCTTCGACGCGGCCGGCGACGTCGACCCCGCGGCGACGGCGGCCCACGCGCGGTTCGTCGTCGACGACGGCGCCGACGGCGTCTTCCCGCTCGGCACCAACGGCGAGTTCGCGACCCTGACGGCCGCCGAGCGCCGCCGGGTCGTCGAGACGGTCGCGGAGGCGGTCGAGGCGCCGGTCATCGCCGGCGTCGGCCACCCGAGCACCCGCCGGACCGTCGCCCACGCGGAACACGCCGAGCGGGTCGGCGCCGACGGCGTCGTCGTCGTCACCCCCTACTACTACCCCGTCGACGGGCGGGCGGCGGTCGACCACTACCGGGCGGTCGCCGACGCCGTCGACCTCCCGGTGTACGTCTACCACGTTCCGGGCCGGACCGGCACCGAGCTGTCGCTGTCGACGCTGGAGCGGCTGGCCGCCGTCGACGGCGTCGCCGGCGTGAAGGACTCCTCGAAGGACGTCCCCTGGCTGGCACAGGCCGTCGACCGCGCGCCCGAACTGACGTTTCTGGTGGGGTCGGACTCGCTGCTGTTCGCCGGCCTGGAGGTCGGCTGTGCGGGCGTGGTCAGCGCCGTCGCGAACGTCTTCCCCGGACTCGTCGCCGATCTCTACGCGGCTTACGACGCCGGCGACGAGTCGCGGGCCCGCGAGCTCCAGTCGACGGTCTTCGACGTCCGGTCGGCGCTGAAGCGCGGGCCGTACATGGCGGGGGTGAAGACGGCGCTGTCGCTGCGTGACCCCGGCTTCGACGTCGGCGGCCTCCGCGCGCCGCTGCGGACGATGGACGAGACCGACCGGGCCGCCCTCGAGGCCGACCTCGCGGAGCTCGGCCTCCTGTGACCCGCGAGCTCTCGGAGGCGGTGGTGTACCAGCTGTACCCCCGCAGCTTCAACGACAGCGACGGCGATGGAATCGGCGACCTGCCGGGGGCCCTCGAGCGGCTCGATCACGTCGTCGACCTCGGAATCGACTACGTCTGGCTCAACCCCATCTACGACTCCCCGGGGGTCGACGCCGGCTACGACGTCCGGGATTACTACGCCGTCGACGACCGCTACGGCACGATGGCGGACCTGGGGGGGCTCCTCGAGGAACTCCACGCCCGCGACGTCGGGCTCGTCATGGACCTGGTGGTGAACCACACCTCCGACGAACACGAGTGGTTCCGGCGGTCCCGGCGCGGCGACCCCGGGTTCGCCGACTTCTACCACTGGGTCGACGGCGACCCCGGGGAGCCGCCGAACAACTGGACCTCCGCCTTCGGCGGGTCGGCCTGGAGTTACGACGATGAGCGGGAAGCGTGGTACCTGCATCTCTTCGACGAGCGCCAGCCGGACCTCGACTGGCGGGTGCCCGCGGTCCGGGAGGAAATCCACGAGATGATGGACTGGTGGCTCCGGAAGGGCGTCGACGGCTTCCGGATGGACGTCATCAACCTCATCTCGAAGGCCGACGGCTACCCGGACGGCGAGCCGGGCGGGTGGGTTGGCGTCGAGCACTTCGTCGACGGGCCGGACGTCCTCCCGCGGCTGGAGGCGATGGCCGAGCGGGTGCTGGATCCCCACGACGCCGTCTCCGTCGGCGAGTGCGTCGCCGTCGACCTCGCGGCCGCCGACGACTACGTCGGCCCCGACGCCCCGCTCGACACGCTGTTTCACTTCGACCACATGGACCTCGACGACCACCCCGAGGCGGGCTGGTGGGGCGTCGCCGACTGGGATCTCCGGGAGCTGAAGTCGGCCTTCGACCGCTGGGAGGACGACCTCGCGGGTCCGACCGCCGTCTACCTCGGCAACCACGACCAGCCCCGCATCGTCTCGCGGTTCGGCGACGACGGCCGGTACCGCCGCGAGAGCGCGACGCTGCTGGCGACCTTCCTGCTGACGATGCCCGGCATCGCCTTCTGCTACCAGGGCGACGAACTCGGTATGAGCAACTACCCCTGGTCGTCGCTGTCGGAGCTGCGGGACGCCGAGGCCGTCAACCGGGTCGAGCTGGCGCGTTCTGACGGCCGCATCGACGACTTCGAGGCGGCCCGCGAGGTCGTCCGGTACCGCACCCGCGACAACGCGCGGACGCCGATGCAGTGGGACGACTCGCCGAACGCCGGCTTCACGACCGGCGAGCCGTGGCTGCCGGTCAATCCCGACTACACGGAGGTCAACGCCGGGGCGGCCCGGGGCGACCCCGACTCAATCTACCGATACTACCGGCGGCTGATCGCGCTGCGGCACGACCACGACGCGCTCGCCGGTGGCGAATACGTCCCGCTGACGCCCGACCATCCGCAGGTGTGGGCCTACGACCGCGTCGGCGCCGACGAGCGGCTCCGGGTCGTGCTCAACTGGGCCGACGAGCCGACCGCCGCCCCGGTCGACGTCACGGGCGAGAGTCTCATCGAAAACTACGAGTCGGCGGACCGTCTACGGCCGTACGAGGCGCGTGTACACCGACATGGCGGGGGGCTGTGACATATCCGATATCGACCGGGCATGGTGGAAAGAGGCGGTGGTGTACCAGCTGTACCCCCGCAGCTTCAACGACAGCGACGGCGATGGAATCGGCGACCTGCCGGGGGCCCGCCGGCGGGTGCCGTACCTCGACGACCTCGGGGTCGACGTCGTCTGGCTCAACCCCGTCTACGACTCCCCGGGGGTCGACGCCGGCTACGACGTCCGGGACTACTACGCCGTCGACGACCGCTACGGCACGATGGCGGACCTGGAGGGGCTGCTCGCGGACCTCCACGACCGCGACATCCGCCTCGTCATGGACCTGGTGGTGAACCACACCTCCGACGAACACGAGTGGTTCCGGCGATCCCGGCGCGGTGACCCCGCCTTCGCCGACTTCTATCACTGGGTCGACGGCGACCCCGGGGAGCCGCCGAACGACTGGGAGTCGTTTTTCGGCGGGTCGGCCTGGAGTTACGACGACGGACGGGAGGCGTGGTACCTGCATCTCTTCGACGAACGCCAGCCGGACCTCGACTGGCGGGTGCCCGCGGTCCGGGAGGAAATCTACGAAATGATGAACTGGTGGCTGGAGAAGGGCATCGACGGCTTCCGGATGGACGTCATCGACCTGCTGTCGAAGCCCGACGGCTACCCGGATTCGGACCCCGAAGCCGACGGCATCGTCCGCGGCGCCGACCGGTTCGTCAGCGGCCCCCGTATCCACGACTACCTCTCGGAGATGTACGAGCGGACGCTGGCCGACCGGGACGTGATGACCGTCGGCGAGATGGTCGATCTCCCCGTCGAGGAGGCCGACCGTTACGTCGGATCCGACGGCCTCGGGATGAGCATGGCGTTCAACTTCGACCACATGCGATTGGACATGGAGGGGAGCCGCTGGAACCACATCGAATGGTCGGTCCGGGACCTCAAGCGGGTCATCAGCCGCTGGCAGACCGAACTCGACGGCTGGAGCCCCCTGTACATGAACAACCACGACGAGCCGCGGATGGTCTCGCGGTTCGGCGACGACGGCCGGTACCAGGGCGAGGAGCTCGGCATGACCAACTACCCTTTCGAGTCGCTGGACGAGGTCGTCGACGTCGACACGAAGAAAAACGTCGGGGAGCTGCTGGACCGGGGCTGCTTCGAGGACCGCGAGGAGATGATGGAGCTGGTCCGACGGCGGAGCCGCGACAACGCGCGGACGCCGATGCAGTGGGACGACTCGCCGAACGCCGGCTTCACGACCGGCGAGCCGTGGCTGCCGGTCAACCCCGACTACGCGGAGGTCAACGCCGCCGCCGACGCCGACCCCGACTCCGTGCTCAACTACTACCGCCGGCTGATCGCGCTGCGGCACGACCACGACGTGTTGGTCTACGGCGACTACGAGCTGCTGACGCCCGACCACGAGCGGCTGTGGGCCTACGAGCGGACGCTCGGCGACGAGCGGGTCCTGGTGGCGCTCAACTTCGGCGACGAACCCGCGGCGTTCGTCAGCCCCGGCGACGACGGCGAGCGGCTCATCGCCAACTACGACGACCCGCCCGACCCGGCAGGAGGGACGCTCCGACCCTGGGAGGCCGTCGTTTACCGGGCCTGATTTACTCGACCTCGAGTAACACATCAACGCTTTAGCCGCTGCAAGCCGACGGACGCGGCATGAGCAGGGATTACCGGTCGCTCCGGGACCCGAACGCCGAGTACACGACGCGGGACCTCTCGGCGGAGGCGATGGGGGCGACGGCCTCCCGGGGCCCTCGCGACGTCGAGATCACGGACGTCCAGACGACGATGGTCGACGGCAACTTCCCGTGGACGCTCGTACGCGTCTACACCGATTCGGGCGTCGTCGGGACCGGCGAGGCCTACTGGGGTGCCGGTGTCCCCGAACTCGTCGAGCGGATGACGCCGTTCCTCGTCGGCGAGAACCCCCTGGACATCGACCGCCTCTACGAACACCTCGTCCAGCGGATGTCCGGCGAGGGCTCCATCGAGGGCGTCACCGTCACCGCCATCTCCGGCGTCGAGACGGCACTCCACGACGCCGCCGGCAAGCTGCTCGAGGTCCCGGCCTACCAGTTGCTCGGCGGCAAGTACCGCGACGACGTGCGGGTGTACTGCGACTGCCACACCGAACAGGGCGCCACCGCGGCCGCCTGCGCCGACGAGGCCGAGCGGGTGGTCGACGAGCTGGGTTACGACGCCCTGAAGTTCGACCTCGACGTCCCCTCCGGCTACGAGATGGACCGGG
>PXSC01000108.1 GCA_003023535.1 Halobacteriales archaeon QS_9_70_65
CCGGGAGGCCATCGAAGACGTCGGCACCCAAGACGAGTTCGCCTCGTCCCCGCCGAGCAGTTCGGCCGACTCCGGCCGCGGCGGGTTCGGCGTCGGCGAAACCGACGGCGGCCACTCGGAGGTCGAGCGGAACAACGGACTTGACGTAATCCGATAAGTCCGAAAAATTAGACGTATTTTTACGGATAGCGTATTCCGATTAGCGACACGAACAGTCAATCAAATAAGCTTACAATACTGGCGTAAACGGGATGTATGACGCCCGGCTGACGGTCCGTCGTTGCCCGGCACTCACCCCCGTACGGGCGACCCCGGACACCGCAGGCGGCGGGCCGTCGGCGCCCGCGCGAGCCGGGGGCGTCCCGTTGCGGCCCGGCGATGTTCCCGGCGGCCGCCGACGCCCCATTCACTACGCGTCGCTCTCGGCGACGACCTCGGTTTCGCCGGCGGGTAGCTCCAGCGTGAAGACGGCGCCATCGTCGTTCTCGACGCTGACGTCGCCGCCGTAGGCCTCGATCATCGCGTCGACGAAGAAGAGCCCGAAGCCGGAGTCGTCCGACGCCCCGCGGTCGCCGCGGTCGAAGACCGCCTCGAGCCGGTCGGGATCGATGCCGGTCCCGTTGTCGGCCACCCGGAGCCTCGCGCGGCCGTCATCGACGCTCGCGCTCGCGGTGACTTCCAGCCCCTCCCTGTCGTTGTGCTCGACGGCGTTCGTCACGACGTTGCCGACGACGTCCGCGAGCGCCTCGTCGGCTCTCACCGGCACCGCCTCCGGCAGGTCCGCGTTGAACGTCACCGCCGGGTAGGTCCGCTCGAGCCGGTCGAGTTCCGTCCGGACGACGTCGGCGGCGTCGACGACCCCGAGGTCGACCGTCTCCTCGTCGCCCAGCGTCGACAGCACCGTCTGGGCGCGGTCGGCGAGCCCCGCGATGTCGTCGCACCACTCGACGATGGTCTCGGCGTACTCGCGGTTCCGTCCCGACAGCGCGTCGGCGAGGAAGGCGGCCCGCGAACGGATGACGGTCACACCGTTGAAGACGTCGTGTCTGATGATGCTGTTGACGAACTCCATCTGCGAGGCCCGGGCCTCCAGCTCCTCGGAGCGCTCCCGGAGCAACTGCTCGCGGTCGGCCCGGTCGAGGGCGGCGCCGGCGTTCAGCCCGAGGATGCCAACCCGACGCCGGAACGCCTCGTCGAGCGGCACCGACTCATGTTCGCCGACCACCAGTACCCCCTGCTCGCCGAGCGGCACGGCGACGACCGTCTCCGGCCCGTCGAACGGTCCCCCCGCCTCGAGGCGGCGCGTATCGCCGTCGCGGAACGCCGCCATGGCCGGGTCGCCGGCCGAGATATCCGACAGCTCACCGGCGCGGTCTGCTCCCGTCGCGTCGCCGACGGCGTCGGTCATCGCCACCGGGCGGTGCCGGCCGGCGCCCGGATCGTGGCGCCACAGTGCCGCCAGCGGCTTCTCGAGCGTCTCGGCGGCCACCTCGACGGTCGCCTCGGCGACTTCGGTCCGGGTCGTCGCGTAGGTGAGCCGGCGGGTCCCCTCGTGGAGCTCCGTCAGCCGCCGCTCCCGTTCGTGTCTGTCGGTGATGTCCATCGCGGCGCCGATGACCCGGTCGACCTCGTACCCCTCGATCACCGGTGTGAACCACGCCTTCAGTACCCGGCCGCCGACCCGCAGCGTCGCGTGGCCGGACTCGCCCTCCAGGGCCCGCTCGGCCGCCGTCTCGACGCTCGGCGACTCGACGCCGAGTTCGAAGACGGACGTCCCCCTGAGGTCGTCCGGGTCGACCCCGAGCCGCGACAGCCCCTGACCCTCGACGAAGATGATGTCACCCGTGTCGTCGACGGCGAAGAGAATCATCGGTGCGCTCTCGACGACGGTCTTCAGCCGCCGGGTCTGTCGCCGAAGTTGCCGTTCGCGCTCCCGGCGGTCGCCGATGTCGCGGGCGATGCAGACGTAGTCGCCGTCGTCGATCGGCGTCAGCGTCAGCTCCTGCGGGAAGGTTCCGCCGTCGGCGCGTCTGCCGGTCGCCTCGCCGCGCCAGGCCTCGCCGGCGTCCAACTTCGGCATCGCTTCGGCATCCAGTCGGCGTCGCTCGTGGTCCGGGTGGCAGGTCTCCCAGCTCCGACCGACCATCTCTTCCGGGGCGTCGAAGCCGTACATCTCCGCGTGGGCCCGGTTGACGGTCACGAACTCGCCGTCGTCGACGATGGCGACCCCGTCGGTCGCCGCCTCCAGCGCCAGCCGGGTGCGGCGGGTCCGGCGGTACTGCCGGCGGCGCCTGACGTCGATGTAGCCGGCCAGCAGCCCGCCGCAGGCGCCGAGCGGCGCCACCAACGTGGCCGCGAACGCCCCGACCGCCGCCGGGTCGCCGGCGACGGTGACGATGGTGATCGCGACGACGACCGCGAAGCTGACGGCGCTGGCGGCGACCCAGGCGGCGACGATGCCGACGTCGCCGGGCGTGTACCCGACGGCGCGCAGCCGCCCTCCGACGGCGACGATGCCGGCGGCGACGACGACGGGCGGCCCCATCGTCATCGGGTCGGTTTCCGGCCCGAAGGCGACGAACAGGACCGGCAGGGCGGCGAGGACGGCTCCGACGCCGACGACCGACCACGCCTGGAGCCGGTCGGCGGCCCTCCGTGCCCCCACCGCGGCAGCGAGCATGGTCTGCCTTCGACACCGGCCCGAAAAAACGCTTCCGCCGAGATCGTTTCTTCCCGCCGCCACGTAGTGTGGGCGACGAGCCCCGGCCGCGACGCGGCCGTCGCTCGGTTCCGGCGGCTCGTCGAGGTGATCGAGACCGACCGGCTGCTGGTGCCGGCGCGAGCGATGTAGGTCCATGACGACGCTGCGCCAGGAATAGACCCCGTCGACCACCTCGGTGTTTACCTTGCCGAGGATCTATTACTGATGACGCCCCCGATTGCGTGCCGGGGTTCGCCGAGCGGCTCGGCGTCGAGGGCGTCGGCGAGACGGCGTCGGCGAGACGGCGTCGGCGGCCCGGGGCGAGCGACACTCAAATCGCGTCCGCGCGGACGACGGTGGTCACGTCGCCCCGGAGCGGTGTCTCGCCGCCCACCTCTTCGGGGACGACGAACTCGTCCACTCGGAGGTATCCAACACGGGCTTCGAGGACGGGGCCGGCCGGCGGGTCGAGGCGGCCCGCGCCCGCGAGGAGTACGGACGGTTACTGGACCCGTGGGCGGCGTATCCGTGGGTCGACGGTCCCGCCAGCGCGAGCGGGGGCGTGTCGGCGTCCGACGATGACGACGGCGGCACGGCGAGCGAGGAGGCGTCCTGCGGGCTCGCCGATGACACGTTCGTCTTCCCGGCGCTGTCGACGGCCCTCGAGGCCCTCGGCATGGACGGGCGGGAGGCGGAGACGGCGGCCGAGGGACCGCGAGAGCGGCGCCGCAAACGCGAGGCCTCACCGTCCGCGGTGACGTCGTCCGACGGGCGGCGCGGCCGCTGACCGGTAGTTAGCTCGGAGAATCGGGAACCGTCATCGGAGATCGGGAACGAGCGCCGCCTCGACCTCGCCGGCGTCGTACCGCTTTCTGGGGCCGCCGTCGGCGCGGATCTGATCGGTGGTTTCCTTCTCGGGCATGACCGGAACCATCGGGTCGATCTTCGCGACGCCACCGAACCCTTATGTTCGAGACCGAGGTATCCGTACACGAATGGTCGAGGCGTTCGCGGTGGCCTCCGGGAAGGGGGGGACCGGCAAGACCACCGGCACGCTCGCCCTCGGGATGGCGCTGGCCGAGGAGTACGACGTGACGGTCGTCGACGCCGACACCGGCATGGCGAACCTGCTGTTCCACGCGGGGCTTGCGGACGTCGAGACGACGCTGCACGACGTCCTCGTCGAGGGGGGTGCGCCGGTGGCCGAGGCCACCTACGAGCGGTTCGGCATGCGGGTCGTCCCCTGCGGGACGTCGCTGTCCGGGCTGGAGGCCGCCGATCCGGCGGAGCTCCGGGAGGTCGTCGCGACGCTGGCGGCCGACGCCGACGTCCTGCTTCTGGACTCGCCGGCGACGCTGTCCTCGAAGAGCGCCGTCCTGCCGGTCGTGCTGGCCGACCGGGTCGTCGTCGTCCTACAGCCGACCATCCCGGCCATCTCGGACGGACTGAAGGTCCAGGAGTACGCGCTGTCCTACGGCTCGGAGATCGCGGGGACGCTGTTCAACCGGGTCCAGGGCGACGTCACGGCGGTCCGGGAACGGGTCGACCGCTACTTCGAGGGGCCGCTGCTGGCGACGATACCGGAAAGCGACGCCGCCCGGGCGGCGCGGTCGGCCGGCGAGCCACTCCTGGCGCACGCGCCGGAGTCGGCGGCCGCCGCGGCCTACCGCGAGGCCGCCGCCGCCCTCGACCCCCGGGACGGCGACTCCGACGACGTCGCCGAGCGGTTCCGGACGGCCGTCATCCCCGACCCGCCATGATCCCCGACGGCGAACTGCTCCGGGCGCGCGTCGTCACGGATCTCGCGGCCCCGCTGGAGGACGCCCTCGACCGCCGGCTCGACGGCTACGTGGTGCTGGCGCCCCGAGAGACGCTGCTGTCCGACGACGACGACCGCGGCGTCATCACCTTCGAGGCGGGGGTGCCGACGCTGGCCTACCACGCCGGCACCGACCGCGGTGGGCCGCCGGCGCTGGCCGACATCGGCGCCGGCCCCCACCGACTGGAGCTGTACGACCTCGACCCGGCGCATCTGACCGTCCCGCACACGACGGACGAACTCCGCGTCCCGCCGGGGATGCCGGCCGAGCGGCTCGCCGGCGCCTCCGACCTCGCCGACCGGACCCGCCGGGTCGCCGACGAACCCGAGACGATCGACGACGGCGCCGTCGCGGCCTTCCTCGACGACGAGGACGCGATCGAGGACATCCGCGAGACCGCCCGCGCCGAGGCCGAGCGCCGCGCCGAGCAGTGGGGCTTCGAGGACGCCATTGAAGACTGATCCGCGGCCCCCGGCGCCGTCGACGCCGAGGGCGACGCCGACCTCGCGGACGGCGAAGTGAACGTCGACGGCGCGGCCGACGTCGAACCCGATGCTGACGCCCTCGGCGGCGACGAGAGCGGCGACGGTGCCGCCACCGACGATGTCCATGACGCCGACGACGCTGCCGGCGGCCTCGGCGACCGGTAGTGATCGCTGCGATAACTTTCGGCACCGCAGCGGAAACGAGGCCGCTTCGAGTTTCGAACACGATTCTTTCGATGCTCGGCGGCAACGACCCGCGACGATCGCTATGAGCCCTCGCCTCAGGTCTCCGGCCCGACGACCGCGTTCGTGTCCGCCGTCCCGGGGACCGTCACCCATTCGTCGCTGTCGCCGTCGACGCTCCGTGCCTCGACCGGTCCGAAGGTGTACTGGCCCGTCTCGGTGGCGCCGGACGGCGCCTCCGCGAAGTACGTTACGTCGATGCTGTTGCCGGTCGACCCGAAGTAGACGACGTCCGGTCCGTCGTCGTTCGTTTCGACGCGGCCGATGTCGTCGTTGTCGTCCTCGTAGACCGACCACCCTTCCGGCACCGTGTCCCGGATCTCGATGTCGTCACTTTCGGCCTCCACCGAAATGTCGATCCTGTCCGTCTGCTCGCCGGTGAAGACGGAGGCGTCGTCCTCGCGGCTGCCCGAGACGATCGGCAGGTCGAGCCCGTCCGGTGCGTCCGCGACCGGCAGCCGGAGGACCGTCCCCCCCGGTTTCCCCGGCGCCCCGAGGATGGTTTCGACGATGGCGGTCCCGTCGGGGTCGTCGAGACACCACTCGCGGTTGTCGGAGGCGATCACGAGCCCCAGCTGACTCCCCGGCTGGAGCGCGTGGTCGGTGTCCCAGAACTGCGTCGGTGCGGTGAACGACTCGTCGGTCGGCACCGACTCGTCCTCGCGGAGGCCGTTGCGCTTCCGGGCGTTCAGGAACCCGCGGGTGATGACGTCCGTGCTCCCGTCGGGGAACCGCTCGTAGAGGATGGGCGTGAACTGCACGGAGTCGTCGGTGACGTTGGCGATGAGCTCCAGCAGCGGCACCCGCCAGTCGTCGTCGTACGGCAGGCTGCCGGTGACGCGGAGCGGCCCCGACAGCGGCGCGGACTCGAACTTGAGGTGGCCCGCGTCGCTCTCGTCGGTCGTGAAGATCTGCGCTTCCGTCGCCGGCGGCTTCTGGTCGGTGTACACCGGCAGCGACCCCTGCAGCGCGAGGCAGGTCTCCGATGCCAACTGCTCGCTCCGCGTCAGGTTGAACCGGACGACGGTCGTCTCCGCTGGCGGCATGTCGTCGTGCTGGAGGCGCTCGCCCGTCGAGATCTGCGTGTCGACCCGCGGCAGGTCGGTCACGCCGGTGTCGAGTCCCTTGAGGAACCTGTCGAACCAGGCGTGACGGACGTCCCGGGCGTCCTCGAAGTTCGAGTCGGTGTGGGGCCACTGGCCCATCACGAGCTTCTTCGGCACGTCGTCGGGCAGCGCGTCGAAGAACCGCGTGGAGTCCCAGTGCTTGACGTTGTGGTCGAGCCAGCCCGACTCGAGGAAGACGGCGCAGTTCACGCCCCGGACCGTCTCGCCCGCGTCGGCCTCGGCCGCCGCGTTGGTACCCTTTTCGGGGACGTATCCGGCCGCCCGCTGGCGGTAGTCCCGGCGGTCCCAGAAGGTGTCGTACGTGGGGTCGTACTCGTAGGCGCGTTCGGTGTGTTCGACGCCGTCGCACGGCGCGAATCGTTGCTCGTTCGTCTCGACGAACTGCCCGCCGTCGTCGGCGTTCAGCCCCGGCACGAAGCCGAAGCCGAGGTCGAACGCCAGCGGCGTGTCGAACCCCTCGTCGGTCGGGTACTCGTTGTTGAGGAAGTACCGGACGCCGCCGCCGAAGGCGTAGTCGTACCAGCGGTCGATGGCGACCTGCGGGATGACGGCCGCCAGGTGCTCGGGGTCCTCGACGGCCGCCGCCAGCGCCGTCGTCCCGTTGTAGGAGCCGCCGATCATGCCGACGTCGCGGGTGCCGGCGCTGCCGCCGTCGTCGTCGACGTAGCTGTCCGCGGCGTCCGGCTCGCCGCCGAGGTACTCGACCAGTTGCTTGCCGGTGATCCGCTCGCGGTAGCCGCCGTAGTCGTAACAGCCCCCGGAGTTGCGGCAGCCGACCAGGTCGAAGACCGCCCGCGCGTACCCTCGCGGGACGTAATAGTCCGCGAGGCCGCCGTTTGCGATGCTCGCGACCTCCGACTGCGGGGAGGAGATGTCGTTGTACGGCGAGTACGTCAGGATGACCGGGACGTCCTTGACCGTCTCGCCGGTGTCGGAATCGACCGGCCAGATTATCTCGCCGAACAGCCTCGGCGCCTCCGTGTCGCCGCCTTTCGCCTCCGGCAGCGTGTATTCCGTCTCGACGTAGTGCTCCTCGGGGGTGCCTTTCTCGAACGTCGGTTCGGTCTCGCCGGTGGTCGTCTCGTAGTCGTCGTTCGGGACGGCGACGGCGCCGCCGCCGGCCGCGCCGCCGAGCAGGGTCGCCGCCCCCGCGGCGACGCCGGTCCG
>PXSC01000109.1 GCA_003023535.1 Halobacteriales archaeon QS_9_70_65
AACATGCGTGCGGTCAACATGTCGTGGGGGTACGTCGGGGGGCTGCCGCTGGGCTCGCTCGGCGGGATCGCCGGCTTCGGCACCGTCGAGGCGCTCAAGCAGATCGCCGAGAACGGCATCCTGCCGGTCGCGGCGGCGGGCAACTCCTACACGCCGGCCAACGGCAACGGCGCGCCGGCGGTGGCCGACGAGGCCATCAGCGTCGTCTCGACGGGGCCGCTCGACGGCATCTCTTCGTACTCCTCGGGCGGGCTCGGCGCGCTCGACGAGGACGGCGGTACCTACCTGAAGCCCGACGTGACCGCCCCCGGCGGCTACGACAACAACGAGGTCAACGCCGCCCTCGGCGAGGACACGGGCGACGCGGGGTACGGCGACGTCCGCGACTACGTCGTGAAGGCCGGCACCTCGATGGCCTCACCGTACACCTGCGGGACGTCGACGCTGGTCGCCCAGGCGATGGAGGAGGACGCGCCGGAGGCCATCGCGCTGCCGGAGCCGTCGGAGACGGACATCGAGGACGTCAAGCGGCTGAAGCAGGTCGTACTGGCGACGGCGACGGAGACGGCCTTCACCGCCGCGCCGTACCACCGGGCGAAGGCACCGACCTACGACTTCGGCGGCCGCGACCCCTACGAGGGATACGGCCGGGTCAACCCCGACGCCGCCGTCGACGCCGTCTCCAACGACCTGTTCGCCCCGACCAGCCCCGCCCTCGAGGTCGAAGACGTGGCCGAAGCGACGCCGCTGGAGACCGACGACGACGGCGACGAAGGTCCGGAGGCGGTCGGCACGACGCTGAGCGGCACGCTCGGGCTGGACGTCCCGCAGGACTCCCGGGCGCTGGCCGGCTACGTCGAGGCCAAAGGCGGCACGCTCGAGGTCTCGGCCGAGGTTCGGCGTCTCTCGGGCGGCAACCGCGGGCTGGCGAAGGGCGACGCCCATATCGACCTGTTCGTCTACGACGCCGAGTCGCCGGGGCCCAACGGCGAGCCGACCGTCGCCGCTTCCGCTATGGGGATGGACGGCTCCGCGAGCCTGAGCGTCGACGTCGATTCGCGGGAGTTCGAAGGCAACGAGGCCCGGACGAAGACCTACTACGTCGTCGCGAAGCTGGTGAACGTCCCCGGCGTCGTCACCGGTTACGACGTCCAGGCGCAGGTCGGCATGGACCTGTCGTTCGAGGCCGCCGCCGTCGACGTCGAGCCGCCGGAGGAAATCGACCTGGACGTCGCCGGCTCCCGCGCCGACGACGGCTCGGTGTTCACCGGCGGTCAGACCGACCTCGTCCGGGTTACCGTCGAGGAGTTCAACGACACCCTGACCGACGCGGTCGAGGTGTCCGACCGGGTGCCGGCCGGCTGGTCGGTCGACGAGGAGTACGGCGACGTCGAGAGCACCACCGACAACGACGACGGCAGCACGACCGTCGTGCTCGGCGAGGTCTCGACCGAGGACCTCGGCTCCGAGGCCGCGACGCGGCAGTACTTCGCGCAGGCACCGGAGGGAACCGGCAACACCGGCCGCTACACCTTCGGCCCCGCGACGGCGATGGCCGTCGATCCGACGGACTTCTCCGACGACCCCGACCGCGAGCGGGGCTCGACGGAGGAGAACTTCGGCGGCACCGACACCAACACCGTCGTCGGCCCCTCGACGGAGACGTAGCGCGGCCGGCGGGACGCACTTTTTAAACCGCGGCCGCCCGTAGCGACGCACGTGATATCACTGGACGAGGCGGTGACCGCCCGCCTGGAGTCCCACGGGGAGCGGTTCGAGGTGCTCGTCGACCCGGACGCGGCGCTGTCGATCAAGCGCGGGGAGTTCGACGGCGACCTCGAGGACGTCATCGCCGCCGAGGACGTCTTCGAGGACGCCTCGGGCGGCGACCGGCCGCCGGAGGCCGCCCTCGAGGAAGTCTTCGACGCGACGGAGCCGCTGGAAGTCATCCCCGAGGTCATCGAGCGCGGGGAGATACAGATCACCGCCGACCAGCGCCGCGAGATGCAGGAGCGGAAGCACCGGGAGCTGATCAACCGGATCGCGCGCAACGCCGTCAACCCGCAGATGGACGACGCGCCGCACCCGCCGGAGCGAATCGAACGCGCCCTCGAGGAGGCAGGCTTCCAGGTCGACCCGATGGAGCCCGTCGAGAACCAGGTCGACGAGGCGCTGGACGAGCTCCGGCCGGTCATCCCCATCCGGTTCGACGAGGTGGTGATGGCGGTGCAGGTGCCGGCCGACTACGCCGGCAGCGCCCAGGCGCAGATCCGGCAGTTCGGCGACCTCCGGGAGGAGGAGTGGCAGGCCGACGGCTCCTGGGTCGGCGTGCTGAAGTTCCCCGCCGGCCTCCAGAACGACTTCTACGACCTCGTCAACGAACACACCAGCGGCGAGGCCGAAATCCGCATCGTCGAGGACGAAGACGAGATCGGCACGCGCTGAGCCGGGCTGTCAGATACCGAATACGTTGCCCGGCGTTTAAATACTCCGCTCGCGTAGTTCGGGGCGAGTGAGAGGAACGAACGGCAGCGTCGTCGTCGCGAAGCGGGTCGAAGAGGGCCGTCCGGACACCGAGGAGATCCGCGACCTCGCGCGTGCGGCCGGCTACACGGTCGCCGGCGAGGTGACCCAGACGCGCACCGAGGACCCGGCGCTGTGTCTCGGCGAGGGGAAGGTCGCCGAACTGGCGGCGCGGGTCGCCGAGACGGAGGCGACGACCGTCGTCTTCGACAACCGGCTCGGGCCGTACCAGACGTATAACCTCGGTACCGAGCTACCGGCCGGCGTCGAGGTTGTCGACCGGTTCCGGCTGATCCTCGAGGTCTTCGGCCAGCGGGCCAACACCCGGAAGGCCCAGCTACAGGTCGAGCTGGCGGAGCTGCGCTACGAGCTGCCGCGGGCGGAGGCGAAGGCGTCGCTGGCCAAGCGGGACGAACGGCCCGGATTCATGGGGCTCGGCGAGTACGACGAGTCCCGCGAGCGGGACATCAAGGCCCAGATCAGCCGCATCAGCGACGAGCTGGAGCGCATCGAGCGGACCGAACAGCACCGCCGCGAGCAGCGCCGGGAGTCGGGGTTCGACCTGGTGGCACTGGCCGGCTACACGAACGCCGGCAAGTCGACGCTGCTGCGGCGGCTGGCGACGGACCTCGAGGTCGACGAAAACGAGGGCCTCCACCCGGATCTGAACGCCACCGCCGAGTCCGAGAACCGCCTGTTCACGACGCTCGGCACGACGACGCGGCGGGCCGACCTCGGCCGCCGAGACGTGCTGGTGACCGACACCGTCGGCTTCATCTCCGACCTGCCGCACTGGCTCGTCGAGTCGTTCAAGTCGACGCTGTCGGAGGTGTACCGGGCGGACCTGGTACTGTTGGTCGTCGACGTCTCCGACCCGCTGGAGGAGATCCGCGAGAAGGTGGTGACGTGTCACGACACCCTCTACGAGCGCAACGAGGCGCCCATCGTCACCGTGCTCAACAAGACGGATCTCGTCGACGAGTCGGAGCTAGAGCGGAAGCGGGAGGCGCTGTCGGCGCTGGCGCCGAACCCCGTCGCCGTCAGCGCGGCCGACGGCGACCGGCTCGCGGCGCTGGCCGACCGCATCGACCGCGAGCTGCCCGACTGGCGCCGCGAGCGGCTGGTCGTCCCGATGACCGACGACACGATGAGCTTCGTCTCGTGGGTCCACGACCACGCCGCCGTCGAGGACGTCGACTACGGCGAGCAGGTGACCATCGACTTCGAGGCCCGGCCGGCCGTCGTCGAGCAGGCCCGGGCCCGGGCCAGCGACCTCGCCGCTGCCCCCGTCGAGTGACGGCCCTCCGGGGACCGACGGATTCAATCCCGTCGCGTCCCTCCGGCGTCGCGTGGACGTCCCGGTCGATCCGACGGCGCCGCTGGCGAACGTCGGCGTCTGGCTCCCGCTCGGAACGCTGGCGGGCTTCGGCGGCCTCTCGGTCGTCGACGTCGTCGCCTTTCCGAACGCGGTGCTCGCCGTGACGCTGCTGGCCGCCCTCGCGTGGGTCGGCGTCGGCTTCGGCGGCCGCCGTACCGGCGGGG
>PXSC01000110.1 GCA_003023535.1 Halobacteriales archaeon QS_9_70_65
GGTAGTCGCCGCCGACGAGGAACGTCCCGTCGTCGCGGCTCACCACCGAGTGGTTGTGGGTGGTCCAGTCGAACAGCTCGTCGGGTTCCTCCTGGAGCTCGACGTTCGGCGTGTTCATGAAGCCGATCGGCACCGGATCCTCCAGGGAGCCGACGTCGTAGCCGATGTCGAAGACGTGCTTGCCGCCGGGGACCTGCAGGCCCTTCTCGTCGCCGACGTACGCAAGCCCGCGGTCGGGGTCGGCGGTGGCGTAGTGGCAGTTCTCGAACCCCTCGTCGATCTGGAAGCTCCCCTGAGTAACGTCGTCGTAGTCCTTGGCGCCGTCGTAATCGAAGGTGCCGATCGTCGGCAGCGTCTCGGGCTCGGAGGCGTCGAGAATGGCGTAGCCGACGAAGCGCCCGCTGATGTAAGCGACGTGCAGCAGGTCCCGCTCGGGGTCGTAGTCGACGTCGTGGACGTCGCCACGGGGGCCGACCGCGGTGATGGCCCGCGGATTCGCCGGGTCGGTCACGTCGACGACGTCGAGGCCTGCACCCTCTTCGTTGGCCGCATAGAGGTACACCGTCCCGTCGTCGCGCTGGACCGTCTCGACGTTGTGGGTGTCTTCGATGTCGAGGTCGGCGACGATTTTCGGGTCCCGGGGTCGACACCCCTCGGAGAACCCGAAGTCGATCACCTCGACGCCGGCGGGGCCGCCCTCCTGTGTCCGGTAGTAGACGCCGCCGTCGGCGGTCGTCCGGGGGTCGAACTTCACGTCCGCGTTGAGCTCGTCCTCGTTGGTCCCCGGTACCCGGTGGAGTTCGAGGGGGTCGGCGGGCTGTGAGAGGTCGACGAGGAAGCTCCCGCCGGTCCCCTGGTAGCCGCCGACGACGGCGAACTCCCCGCTTGGGTCGATGTCGGAGTCCGCGAACGAACCGACGGGGTCCGACAGCAGCGAGTGCCCCACCGGTTCGAGCCCCTGGTCGTAGGCCGGGCCGTCGCCGCCGGCGACGCCGGCACCGACACCGCCGACCGTGCCGACGACGCCCGCGATTCCAAGCCGCTTCAGCATCGAACGTCTCGTCTGTTCGAACATCGTGCCGCAGAACGGGCCGCTTGTACTAATACTATCGGTGGATAAATTTATCCTCAGAAAGCCGGCTACACGGGGCGATCGGCACGTCGACCGGCGTCGGCACTCCCCTCGTCGTCGGGCTGTGCGTCGCCGCCGCTCGATTAAACTACCTTCAGCAGCCGGCGCTCGAACTTGCCGACGCGGACGCGCTGCCAGCCGCGCAACTGCTCGTCGAGGTCGGGGTCGCCGGTGTCGACCCGCAGGACGCCGATGTCGTCGAGCTTCTGCTTGGAGGCGACGACCTCGACGTCCGAGCGGCGGACGACCGGCGGCGAGATCTGGTCGTTGCCGCGGCCGAAGACGAACCCCTGGCCGCCGATGGGCGAGACGACGATCCGGCTATCGTCGCCGAGGACGTCGAGGATCTCGTCGGCGGCGGCGTCGGCGACGACCACCTCGCCGCCCCGCCAGACGTCGACCCCCAGCGGCGAGCCGTCGAAGCCGAGCTCGGTCTTCACCGCGTCGATCGTCGAGCCGGGGCCGAGAACGTAGGTGGCGTCGTCGGCGCGGGCGTCGGCGGCGACGGCCGCCGCCAGCGCCCCGACGGTGCCGCCGCCGATCTGCTTCGACGACTGGACCTCCTCGCCGACCGGCACCTCCACGACCGCCTTCAGTTCCGTGGTGACGTCGCCGCCCCGGTAGGCGTCCTCGTCGATGTCGTTGACCTCGCGGCGCTCGGTCCGGTCGAAGCCGGCGGCGATGCGGCCGGCGGCCCGCGGCGTGACCGCGAACACCGACGAGTAGACCTTCACGCCGCCGGGGACGCCGAGTATCGGGACGTCGGCGTCGGCCGTCTCCAGTGCCTCGGCGACGTCGACGGCGGTGCCGTCGCCGCCGACGAACAGTAGGAGGTCGACGCCGGCGAGCCGACGGACCGCCTCGCGGGTGTCGGCGGCCGTCGTCTCCTCGCCGTCGGGGCGGCCGACGACGGTCGGCGAGAAGCCGGCGGCGACGGCCGCCTCCTCGCCCATCGCGCCGCCGTAGGTGTGGATCTCGACCGTCCCCTGCTCGTGGAGGTGCTCCAGCGCCTCCCGAGCCCGGGCTGGCGACCGCGGCTCGGCGCCGCGGCGGCGGGCCTCCTCGACCTTGTCGTCGGTGCCCTTCAGCCCGACGCGGCCGCCCATGCCGGCGATGGGGTTGATCACCAGCCCGACGCGTCGCATACCGATCCACGGGTCGCCGCCGGCAAAAGCGGCGCGGTCCGGGCGGTGCCCGAGTAAAGTAAGGGCACCGCCGAAGGAGCGAGCGGTGAGCGAAGCGAACCGTGAGCCGGGCGGTCAGGGTGACGGCTGAGCATAGCGAAGCGAGCCGCGAGCCGGACCGCAGCGGGCGCCGGGCGGAGCCGAACGAAATCGATTAAGAGTCGGCCGGCACAATCGCCGGTATGGTTCCGCTGCAGGAGGGTGTCCAGAGGGGCATCGTCGACGCCTCCGGGTGGGTCGTGCTGCTCTCGGGACTGGCCATCGTCGTCGGCTGGATGTGGTACCTCTACCGATGACATCCTCCCCGGCGTGAACGGAGAGGGAGCGAAGCTCCCTCAAGCAGTCGGGCGCTGCCCGACGACGCCGGGGTTTCCCCGCGCTCGGGGTCGGGCCGGCCCCGATACCGACGGAGGCAAGATTCCGGCGCGTGGGCGTACTCCGGCTCGTACTCGGTACGTGAGCCCCGCGAGGGGTGTGGCGGATTACGCCTCCGGACGGAGACGCTATCTCCGTGCACAGCGCCCGATACCGCACCGGGCGACCGCCCACGGGTTGAGCGTGGACGGACACGGGCCGTGCCATCGGCCTGCCTGCGCTTTAGTGGTTCGAGAATCAGCGATTCTCGTCATTGCGGGGAATCGAAGATTTCCCGCTTGCAGTCAGAACGCGTCGCGTTCTGACGACATTGCCGGACGACGTCCGGCAAGCGGCCAGAATCCGCAGGATTCTGGCAACATCACGAAAATCTCCGATTTTCGGACGACCACGGTGGGCAGGCTCGCACGCCGAGGGGGTTGGATTGAGTCGTGCCGTCACCCCATCCCGTGTCGCAGGGGCAGGGGTACTGTGAGCGCCGGGCGGTGCGCGTCGGCGGGAAGGACCCCAGTGTTTCCGGGTTGGTTTCGGCGATTGAGTTACCACTGGATACGACCCCGAGCGGCCTAAATTCTTTGCTTGCCCCACCGAGCGGACGCGATTCACCCCACCTCTGAAGGAGTGGGCTCTCTCGCTGCTCCCCCTGTAGGCCGCGCGGCGCTCGATTCCGCCGATTACCCGGTGCCGTTCGGCGTCCCGAGTCTGTCGAAAGGTCTAAACGCGTTTGCTCTGTCTGTTGTCCTGTCCGCTCGGGCGCTCAGAATGCGATACTTCGACCTGCGGCTGACGCCGAACGGCGGTGGACTCCACCCGATAGACCGGGCGATAGCCGCCGGTACGGCCGTCGACCGGGAGGCCATCATGCACTTCGAAGCGTTGGGCGACGGCTCGACGATCCTGCTGTACCGGCTCGACGGCGACGCCGAGCGCCTGCTGGAGCGCCTCGAGGACCACCACAGCCTGCTGTCGTACGACCTGATGGAGCTGGACGGCGACGCGGAGTTCCACCTCTACCTCCACGTCGCGCCGGGGTCGCCCGCCCGGGAGCTGATGGGGCTGGCCGAGACGTACGCGCTCATCATCGAGACGCCGATCGAGTTCGTCCACGGGAACACCGCCCGGATGACCGTCATCGGCGACCACGAGATGCTCCGGTCGGCCATCGACGAACTACCGGAGTCGCTGTCGGTCGGCATCGACCAGGTCGGCAACTACGCGCCCGACCGCCGGGACATGCTGTCGTCGCTCACCGACCCGGCTGGAGTGTGCCCCCTCGACGATCGACGAGCACCTCCGGAAGGCCGAGTCGACGGTGCTGCGGTCGCTCGTGAGCTGACCTCCTCACGCCGTCGCCTCCTCGCCGAGTTTCAGGTAGAGCGCGACTGCGAACCCGACGGTGAGAACCGTGCCGACGAACACCGGCATCACGCCGGTCGGGTCCGGACTGAGCAGGAACGCGAGGGTGAAGCCGCCGAAGAGGCCGCCCAGCACGGAGACGGTGGCTCGAACCGCGCGATGCATACGGTTCATCGTTCTGGAGGTCAAATAACGTCGGCGGAGCGCGACGGGCGGAGCCGGGGCCGCGGACGGTCAGAAGAAGACGGTGCCGTGGTGGCGGGGCCGGTCGTCGCGGCCCTTCGTTCGGTAGGTGTCGAGCCGGACCTCCAGTTGCTCGCGGAGGTCGCCGGCGGGGATGAGCTCGTCGACCTGCATCTCGCTGGCCTGCTTTCTGATGTCGATGTACCTGTCGAACTCCCCCTTGGCGGACTCGAGGAAGGCGTCCTTCGCGTCGCCGTCCATGTCCTCGAGTTGACCGCCGAACAGCGCGTGGACGGCGGCGTCGGGGCCCATCACGGAGATCTCGGCGGACGGCAGCGCCAGCGTCGCGTCGGGGCCGAAGGAGGGCCCGGCCATCGCGTAGATGCCGGCGCCGTAGGCCTTCCGCGTGATGACGCAGAACTTCGGCACCTGGGCGTTGGAGGTGGCGTAGATGAACTTCCGGCCCTTCCGGAGGACGCCTTCCTTCTCGACCTG
>PXSC01000111.1 GCA_003023535.1 Halobacteriales archaeon QS_9_70_65
CCGCCTGCTCGAACTGCTCGGCATCGACTACCGCATCGGCGAGCGGGAGGGAACCGACGGGTGGAGCGACTCCTATCGGCTCTTCGTTCCGGCACGCGAAGCGGCGGCGTTCCGCGAACGGATCGGCTTCGAGTCGACGGCGAAATCCGAGCGGCTCGACGCGCTGATCGAGGCACACGCCGAAAAGGCGTATTATCCCGAGTTCAACCGAACGATATCCGTCTCCGAGGAGCTCTCACGGCGCGTTCGAGATCGGTTCGAGGAGACGCTCCCGACCGAGGAGATCGCCGTCGCCTGCTGTCCCGACTGTGGGGACGAGATCAACGGATCGAGCCCCTACGACGGTCGCGACCGGTGGTACTGCCCCGATTGTGGATCGGCCTACTACGAGGACGACGTGGTCTTCGAGACCGAAGAGCGGTACCGGGGACGGGACGATAAGGGGCGGTTCGCCGCCGGCGAGCACCCCTGGAACGAGGCGCGTCTCGGCGGGACCTACAGTCAGAGCCGGTTCAACGAGCTGCTGGAGGAACGCGGCGTCGAGTCGTTGCAGTTCGACGAGACGGTCGGGTGGGAGGACATCGAGCGGGTCGACCCGGTCGAACACGACGGACCGGTGTACGACTTCTGCGTGCCCGAAGCGGAGAACTTCGCCGCGGGTCGCGGGAGCGTCATCACCCACAACACGGCCTCCTTCGCCGGCCAGCAGGAGACGTTCCTCAACGTCACCCGCGAGTCGCTGATCGACCGCGTCAAGCGGTGCTGGGCGTCGCTTTTCACCCAGCGGGCCATCTACTACCGCAACGAGCAGGGGTTCGCCCACGACGCCGTCGACATCGCCGTCGTCGTCCAGCAGATGGTCGACGCCGACAAGTCCGGCGTCATGTTCACGTCCCACCCCTCGACGGGGGAGTCGGAGCTGATCATCGAGTCCGCCTGGGGGCTCGGCGAGGCCGTCGTCTCCGGCTCCGTCTCGCCGGACAACTACGTCGTCGACCGCGAGGACGGCGAGCTGTTGGAGGCGACCATCGCCGACAAGAAGACGATGATGATCCGGGACGCCGACACCGGCGAGACGGTCGAGCGGGAGGTCGCCGCCGACCGCCGCAACGCACGGGTGCTCGACGACGACGAGATCGAGCGGCTGGTCGAACTCGGCGAGCGGGCCGAGGCCCACTACGACGAGCCGCAGGACGTCGAGTGGGCCATCGTCGGTGACGACATCTACATGCTGCAGTCCCGGCCGATCACGACCATCTCCGAGGGGACCACCGCGGCCAGCGACGGCGGCGACGACGGCGACGTGCTTGTCTCGGGGCTGGGCGCCTCGCCGGGCATCGCCTCCGGGCCGGCCCGGGTCGTCCGCAACCTCGACCAGCTGGACAAGATCGGCGAGGGCGACGTCATCATCACCGAGATGACGACGCCGGACATGGTGCCGGCGATGAAGCGCGCCTCCGGCATCGTCACCGACGAGGGCGGCATGACGAGCCACGCGGCCATCGTCTCCCGGGAGCTGGGCGTGCCGGCGATCGTCGGCTGCGAAACCGGCACCGAGACCCTCGGCGACGGGCAGGTGATCACCATCGACGGCGACACGGGCAGCGTCACCGCCGGCGCCACCGACGGCGAGACCGAGACGGACCCGATGGAGGAGGTCCGCCCGCAGAACCCGGTCAAGCCGATGACCGCCACGGAGGTGAAGGTCAACGTCTCCATTCCCGAGGCGGCCGAACGGGCCGCCGCGACGGGCGCCGACGGCGTCGGGCTGTTGCGGACCGAACACATGATCCTCTCGACCAACAAGACGCCCGAGCGGTACATCGACGACCACGGGGTCGACGCCTACGTCGACGAGATCGTCGGCGGGGTCCGCGGCGTCGCCGACGAGTTCTACCCCCGCCCGGTCCGCGTCCGGACGCTCGACGCCCCGACCGACGAGTTCCGCCAGCTGGAAGGCGGCGAGGACGAGCCCCACGAGCACAATCCGATGCTCGGCTACCGTGGCATCCGCCGCAGTCTCGACCGGCCGGAGGCGTTCGAACACGAACTGGAGGCGTTCCGGCGGCTCTACGAGATGGGCTACGACAACGTCGAGATCATGTTCCCGCTGGTCAACGACGCCGAGGACGTCATCCGGGCGCGGAACCTCATGGAAGAGGCCGGCGTCGACCCCGAGAAGCGACGGTGGGGCGTGATGATCGAAACGCCCGCCTCGGCGCTCGGCGTCGAGGGGATGGCCGAGGCCGGCATCGACTTCGCCTCGTTCGGGACGAACGACCTCACCCAGTACACGCTGGCGGTCGACCGGAACAACGGCAACGTCGCCGACCGGTTCGACGAGCTCCACCCGGCAGTGTTGGACCTCATCGAGACGACCGTCGGGACCTGCCGCGAGCACGGCGTCGACACGAGCATCTGCGGGCAGGCCGGCTCGAAGCCCGAGATGGTCAAGTTCCTCGTCGACGTCGGCGTCTCCTCGATCTCGGCGAACATCGACGCCGTCCGCGACGTCCAACACGAGGTCAAGCGGGTCGAACAGCGGCTCCTGCTGGAGTCGGTCCGCTGACGGCGCCGGATCGCGTCGCTTTTCTCCGGCGGCGGCGAGATGCGCCCATGCGACGGAGCCTTGCGGCGGTACTGCTGTGCGTGCTCGTGTTCGCGGCCGGCTGTTCGGCGATTCCCGGCACCGGCGGCGACGGCACTGGCGGTGAGGGAACCGCCGAGTCGGTTCCCGGCGTCGAGAACGGCTCGCTCGCGAACGGGACGGTGCTGCTGGACACCCATGTCCGGACTATCACCGAGACGGGGTACGCCCACTACATCGGGATAAACGGGACCACGGTGAGGGACGGAAACGTCACGGAAGTAACACAGCAGAAGCGGACCAACGTCTCCGCCGGCGCGGAGGAGTACCTGACCCAGCTCATCCGCAGTGGCGAGTCCTCCGAGCGTTACATCGTCTGGGGCAACCGAAGCGTCGCCGTTCGGAGCGCCGAGGTCGGCGGTAGTGTCCCGCGGTACCAGTCCATCCCGCCCAGGTCGCCAGAGAACCTCGCGGGACGGGCGCTGCTCGACGGGCGCCTCTCCTCGGAGTTCGAGGTGGTCGATGTCGACGAGCGTGCGGACGCGCCGGCCATCGTGACCATGGAGGTCGACGCGCTCCCCGAGGACAACGACGTGTTCTCCGAGCAGGAGATGTCGAACATCCGGGAGTACGAGGCCCGGCTCGTCGTCGACACGGAGGGTCGCATCCACGGCTACACGGAAACGGCCGCCCTCAAGACCGAGGGCGAGCGCACCGACTACGAGTTCAGACTCGAGATGAACAGCTTCGAGGACCCGGGCGTCGAGCGGCCGTCGTGGGCGACGCCGGAGTGATACCGATTACTGCGAACCGCTACCGCCGTACGTCGAGCGAATCGGCCGCGTCGCGTCGGTACGGCCCCGTCTTCGCTGCTGCGCCGAGAATAACCGCAAGGATCACCGCGAGGCCGTCGGACCGGGAATGGCAACGGATAAAGGCGCGGCCCCGCTGATGGCAGACAGAGTCATGCAACGGGCTGAGCCGCAGGAGTTCAGCCGGGTGCTGTCGTCAATGTGCACCGAGCCGCACCCGACGGCCCGGGCGGCCGCCGAGCGGTTCCTCGCGGCCAACCCGGGCGATCCGGGCACCTACGAGTCGGTGGCGGCGCTGGAGCGGACGGCCGTCGACCTGCTGGGGCAGGTGGCCGGCCTCCCGGCCCCGGCCGGCTACGTCGCCTCCGGCGGCACCGAGGCGAACGTCCAGGCAGTCCGCATCGCCCGCAACCGGGCGGCGACCCG
Organism: Halobacteriales archaeon QS_9_70_65; assembly: GCA_003023535.1. The sequence continues at coordinate 3,826 of PXSC01000111.1, forward strand.
TGACCCGAACGTCGTCGCGCCGGCCTCCGCGCACTTTTCCTTCCGGAAGGCCGCCGACGTCCTCGGCGTCGAGCTCCGGACGGCGCCGCTGGCGGGGTAC
>PXSC01000112.1 GCA_003023535.1 Halobacteriales archaeon QS_9_70_65
GTAGGTCGTGTCGCCCTCCTCGCGGGTGTCGCCGGCGTCGCCGCCCTCGACGACGGTCCACGCGGACGGCACCGCGTCCCGGACGCGGACGCCGACGTCGGGCTCGACGGTGACCTCGACGCGGGTCGTCTGACCGCCGGTGAAGAGGCTGCCGTCGTCGGACCGCTCGCCGGTCACCCCGGCGTCCGGGCCGGTCTCGACGGGGTACGGAGCGGCTGCCCCGTCGGGCTCGGCATCGAAGGTCTCGACGACGAGCCCGGCCGCCCCGTCGCCGAGGTCAACCTCGATGGGGTACGGCGTGAGCCCGACCCGGCCGGCGGTCGTCCCCTGGTGGAGAACGACCGCCAGCCTCGAGCCGGCGGGAATCCGGGCGTCCAGCGGTTCGATCGGCAGCGAAACCTCCAGCGTCTCGCCGGGGACGACCTCCCGGGCGCTGTCGCCGCGGTCCGGGTATCGGAGATCGAGCATCCCCCAGCCGACCCGCTCGCTTTCGCCCTCCGGGTCGACCGCCAGGACGTAGGCGGTGAGATAGCCGCCGGGGCCCGTCGGCATCACGGCGAGGTTCAGGTCCGGCTCGCCCGCGAAGCGGTACTCATCCTCGAAGGCCTCCGTTTCGAAGCGCGCGCAGGCCTCACAGCCCGGCACCTCGCCGGGGTAGAACACCGCCCCGTGGCGGTCGGGGTCGACGGCGACCGTCGCCGACCCGGTCTCGTCGGTCGGCTCCCGGGACAGCGTCCCGCCGGGCCGGAGCCGCCAGGTCTCCGAGTCGGCCCGCTCCGGCGGCCAGGTGTCCTCGGTGCGTCACTCGCCCGTCGAGTCCTGGACGTAGGCGTCCGGACCGACGTCGACGTTTTCCTTGCCCTTCAGTTCCTGCTCGTACCACCGCAGGGCGATGTCGGCCCAGTCGTTCCGGCGGGTGCCCTCGGCCCAGTCGCCGTCGTCGGGATAGGCGTGGCCGAACTGCCCGAGCGTGTACCGCGTCTCGATGTCGTCGACCGCCTCCAGCCGCTCCGTCCAGGGGTACATCTGGGAGAGGTCGACGTTCCAGTCCTGCAACCCCTGAACGTAGAAGATGCTGCCCTCGTAGTTGTCCTCGACGAGCGGCCGCAGGTTCCGGGCGGCCCAGTAGCCCGAGGGGTCCCGCTCGCCGGTGACGCCCGCGTAGGTGGCCGCGAAGCCGCCCTGTGCGTACTCGCTGCAGGCCGCCCGGGTCGCGTAGGCGTCGACCCGGGTGCCCGTCAGCGGGCTGTCGGTCCCCAGCGAGATGGCGTAGTACAGCGCGTTGAGCACGAGCGGCCCCCGGGTCTCCGGGACGCCGTTGCGGTACATCAGGTCGTGGACGTCCGGGACGCCCGACATCGGGACGATGGTCTTCAGGTAATCGTTGCCCATCGCCGCCACCTCGAAGGGGGTCGTCCCGTCGTAGGACCCGCCGCTCATCGCGACGTTACCGTTGGACCACTCGGCCTCGCCGAGGTAGTCGACCGCCTGGTCGAGGTCGCGCCGCTCGGCCGGCCCGAACAGCGTCATGCAGCCGCCGGCGCCGCCGGTCCCGCGAACGGGGATCACCGCCACCGCGTAGCCGTGCGGGACGAAGTTGTACGCCAGCCGCTTGACTCCCCAGCACTCGGCGATGTCGGCGTCCCGGAGGTCGCCGACGTACGGCGTCGCCCGGACGATGACGGGCGCGTCGTCGACCGCCTCCGGGTCCGGGCGGACGACCCCGATCTGGACGTTCTCGCCGTCCTGTTCGGAGTCGAGATCGACCACGTACTCGGTAGAACCTACCCGTCCCGTCCGCCGGCCCGGCGGCCGCCGCCGTCGACAGCGTGGGGACGAGCGCGCCGGCGCCGAGTGCTCGAAGTACGCTCCGTCTCGTCGGGGAGTTTTCGTCGTCCGGCGTGTGGGAATTATCCCCACGGCTGCCGAGTATAAAACCACGTGAAACGGTTCCGACCCCGATTGTGCGGCTACGACGGACAGAGGTCGACGAAGTTCCGCAGGATGCGGAGTCCCGTCTCGCCGGACTTCTCGGGGTGGAACTGCGTGCCGAAGACGGTACCCGTCTCGTCGGCGACGACCGACGGGAACTCGACGCCGTAGTCGGTCGTCGCGACGACGGCGCCGTCGTCGTCCGGCCGGGCGTAGTAGGAGTGGACGAAGTAGGCGTACTCGCCGTCCACGGAGCCGCCGTTCCAGCCCATGTGCGGGACGGTCCGGTCGGCGTCGAACCTGACGTTGCGGCCGGGAACGAGGTCCAGGCCCCGGGCATCGCCCTGGCCGATGCGGTCGGTCTCCTCGCTGGAGGTGAGCAGCATCTGCATGCCGAGACAGATGCCGAACAGCGGCGTCCCTTCGTCGGCGGCGTCGACCAGCGCGTCCCGGAAGGGACCGGCGTTGTCCATGCCCTCGCTGAAGGCGCCGACGCCCGGCAGGACGATTCCGTCGGCGGCGTCGACGTCGGCGGGGTCGTCGGTGAGGGTGACGTCGGCGCCGGCCCGCTCCAGGCCCCGGGTCGCGCTCCGGAGGTTCCCCAGGCCGTAGTCGACGAGGACGACCTCGGCGGTCCGCTGGGTGACACCCATGGCTACTTCTGCGGGATGTACGATAAAGTAGGTTACCATCGCTGCTCCGTGTAGAACGGGGTCGTATATATTCGGATTAGAAAGTTTTAGATGGTCATGCTCGGGAGGTTCCGGCCGAGGTATGACCAGACGCCGCAACCTCCTCAAGACTGTGGGCGCTGTCGGAGCGGTGGGGCTGACGGGGACCGCCGGTTGTATCGGTCAGTTCGGCTCGCAGCCGTACGGTGACGGGACAATTCGGTTCCTGCTGTCGCCGACCGAACCGCAGGACCAGATGCAGGCCCAGTACACGCCCATCGCCGAACGACTCAAGAGCCTCGTCGACGAGGTGGACGAAGTCGAGACGCAGTACGCGGCCAACTACTCTGCGACCCTGACAGCGCTCGACTCGGGGACCGCCGACATCGCCGAGACGGGGCCGTTTGCCGCCGCACTGGGCGCGACCACGGACAAAATCGACATCGCGCTCCAGCGGTTCGGCTACGGCTCCTGGACTTACAAGAGCGTCATCGTCACGCGCGAGGACACGGACATCGAGGAGACGGCCGACCTGGAAGGCAGGACGGTCGCGTTCGCCGACTCGCTGTCGGCGTCGGGGTCGCTGTACCCGCTGGCGATGATGAAACAGGCCGGCGTCTCCGTTCCGGACGAACCCGGCAGCGAGGCGGGAGCCGCCTTCACGCCGCAGTGGTCGAGCCACTCCGCCGCCAAGGAGACGCTGCTCAACGAACAGGCCGACGCCGCTGGCGTCGGGTACTTCATCGTCCGCGGTGAGGACAGCGAGTACGTCGACGGCGTGCGCGAGGTAGAGATGCGGTCGGACATCCCGCGGGCGCCGATCAACGTGAGCCCGACCCTCTCGGACGGCGAGAAGTCGACGCTCGTCGACGCCTTCACCGAGGCGTCCGACGACCTCTATTACGGCGCCGACGGCGAGAAGGGTACCGAGGACGACCTCTGGTTCAGCAAGGTCCGGCCCGCCGGTGTCGACGAGTACCAGCCGGTCATCGACGTGGCGAACTCCCTGGGCTACGGCGAGGACATCTTCGAGACCGAAACGGAGACGGGGGGCTGAGACGCCTCGTCCCCCATCGTGTCGTGCGGGCGAAAGCGGAAGTTTTTGGCCCGTTCGGGCCAGCAACAACAGAGAACGGAACATGGCGACAGTCTCAGTAAAGGACGTCAGGAAGGTATACGGCGAGAACACCGTTGCGCTCGACGGGGTGTCGTTCGACATCCCCGACGGCGAGTTCACGATTCTGCTCGGCCCCTCCGGCGCGGGGAAGTCGACGCTGCTCCGTATTCTGAACGGGCTCACGCCGACCACGTCCGGCGCGGCCAGCGTCGGCGGGACGGACGTGAGCGGCAGCCGTCAGGACGTGTCGATGGTGTTCCAGATGCACTACCTCGTGGAGTCGATGAGCGCCTACCGCAACGCGCTCACTGGCGCGCTCCACCGAACCGGGACGGCCAGCAGTGCCCTGACCTGGTACGACGACGACGACAAGCAGGCGGCGCTGGAGGCACTGGAGACGGTCGGCCTCCTCGAGGAGGCACACCAGCGGGCCGGGAGCATGTCCGGCGGCCAGCAACAGCGGGTCGGCATCGCCCGGGCGCTCACCCAGCAACCGGGGCTTCTGCTGGCCGACGAGCCGGTCGCAAGCCTCGACCCCAAGGCCGCACAGGAGGTGATGTCATACATGAAGCGGGCCGCGGACGAGCGGGACCTCACGTCGGTGGTGAGCCTCCACCAGGTGAACATCGCCACCGAGTTCGGCGACCGGTTCATCGGGCTCCGCGACGGTGAAGTCGTCTTCGACGGAACCCGGGAGGACCTCACCATGAACGTGGTGGACAGAATCTACTACGGCGAGGACACCGCCCGGGCAGACGAAGCCGGCGTCGAACATCTCGCGTAACGATGGCAAGCGATACCCCCGACGCGACGGACTCGGCGTCCGTCTCCGACAAGAAGCGGCGTCTCGAACGCGCACAGCTGAAACGCCGGATCGTGGGTTCGGTCGGTCTCGTGGCCATCCTCTATCTGGCCTACCGCAGCATACGCCTCCTGGAGTTCGAACTCGCGGACTTCGTCCGGCGGCTCCCGGACTGGATCGACTTCGTCTCCGCGTTTCTCTCCCCGGACTTCGTCGACTTCACGCTCTACACCAAGAACAACGGCATCGAGGGGCTCCGCGGGCTGTGGGTCAGTCTCACCAACCCACAGTACCTCCTCGACAGCACCGCCGCCATCGGCTACGGCAACGTTCTCGTCGCCGCCGCGGTGACGACCGTCGTGGTCGGCTTTCTCGGCACGATACTCGGGTTCCCGCTGGCCCTGCTTTTCGGCATCCTCGGCTCGGAGCGCGTGACGCCGTTCCCGTTCAACTTCGTCTTTCGGGGCACCATGTCGACCATCCGCGCGGTGCCCGCACTGATATGGGTACTCATCTACATCCCGGTGTTCGGTCTCTCCCCCAAGAGCGCCGTTCTCGCCATCACCACCGACACCATCGGCAACATGGGACGGCTGTTCACCGACGAACTCGAGGAGATAGACGACGGCCCCATCGACGCCATCCGATCGACCGGGGCCTCGCGACCGCAGGTGGTCATCTTCGGGATGCTCTCGCAGGTGTCGAACGCCTTCATCGCCTGGACGCTATACGTCCTCGAAATCAACACCCGGATCGCGATCAGCCTCGGCGTCGTCGGCGCCGGTGGCCTGGGCCAGTACATCCAGAACAAGATCGGGTTCACGACCCCGGACGCCTACGCGCAGGCGGCGGCCGGGCTCGTCGTCGTGGTCCTCATCGTCCTGACGGTTGAGATCACCTCCTCGCGCATCCGGGCGCGACTCCGTCCCGGCGAGAACGGAACCCAGAAGTCGATGCTCGAACGGCTCCGTGGCCTGTTCGACGTCGACAGGTGGCTCGGCACGAGCCGGTAGTCAGAACTCCCCCAGGCGCGACTGGCCGTCGCCGCCCCCGTCGTCGCCGACGAGGGCGACGGCCTCGTCCAGCGCCGCCCCGAGCGTCTCGCGCTGTGAGGGGTCGTACAGCGTCGCCGCCGGGTGGACGCAGACGAGCACGCGCCGGGCGGCACCGGCGACGCGGGCGTCGTGGAGCGTCCCCGCCTCCTTCGTGACGGCGACGGACCGCCCGAGCAGGTGCTCGGCGGGCACCTTCCCCAGGGCGACGACCACCGTCGGATCGACCGCGTCGAGTTCGGTCGCGAGGTACCCGCGGCAGTTCTCCAGTTCGGCCGTCGTCGGGTCGCGGTTGTCCGGCGGCCGACAGCGCACGCAGTTGACGATCCGGACGTCCCGCCGGGAGAGCCCGCGGTCCCGGAGGGCGTTGTCGCACAGCACCGGACACCGCGTGCAATCGTGGACGTCGATGTCGACATCGGCGTCGTCGCTCATACGCCTTCATGGGGCCGCGCCGAGTTAACCCCGCCGGAAGGCGTCGACCCGGCGGGCGGCCCGCTTCGCCACCCGCAACGGCTCGGGCCGGCGGTCGTGGGTGAACGCCCCGACCGCGCGGTCGGCCGTCGCGTCGTCGACGCCGGCGCTGCGGACGAACAGTCCCGCCTCGAGCCGCCGCCGGGGGGGAAGCGCCTCGTAGACCTCGAGCCGACGGTCCCGCTCCGGCGGCTCGAAGGCCGCGTCGATGGCGTCGGTCAACCCGTCGCTGTCCTCGTAGCTGACGGCGATCACCGGCCGATCGACCGCCGCCGCGACCCGCTCGAGGTCGACGACGTTGTACCACGCCGGCGCGACGCCGGACAGAAACAGGAAGGCGACGTCCTCGCGGTCGAGCCGGCGCCAGCAGTCGACGACGGCACCGGTCGCGTCGGTGCCGCCGACGGTGCACGTCCCGAAGACGAGGTCGTCGACCGTCCGGTCGACGCGGACGACCGCTCCCCCGAGCGTGCTCGTGGCCGCCTCGTCGTCGGTTCCCCGGTACGATTCGGCGATACCGAGGGCGCGCCGCCCGGAGTTCACCTCACTTTCCTTTGATCTCCTCGAAGGTCTCCAGTAGGTCCTCGCTGGAGGCGTCGTCGTACTCGAACTCCACCTCGCCGTCGTGGGCCGCGAGCGTCGAACGGGCGTCGTCGTCGATGTCGGTGTCGAACTCCTTCGTGGTACGTTATCAACCACGTAGTTTTAAACGCTACGCCGCCGCGGGTGGTCGTGTTCACCCACGAGGGAGTAGCGCAGTTCGGCGGTGACGGTGGCGTCCCCGAACGCCCCCTCCTGCTCGCTCCACGAGCGGTCGGCCCCGTTCGGGGTCCCGTTCGGCGCCGGCCGATCGGCCGAATCCCGCTCGAGTAAAGGTACCGCCGCGGGTAGCCGCCAGACATTTCAGTTCGACCCCCGCGGTGTCAACGTATGTCACCGGATGGTGCCGGAGCGGACGGGCCGCCGGTCCGGGTCGGCCACTACGGCGGCGCGAGCGCCGACGGGCTCGCGGCCGATGCCCGCTGTGTGGCCCGGCGCGTCGACGGCGCGGTCGTCGAAAGCGACGCCGATCTGGATTGTCTGCTCGTCGGCTGGGACGGTCACGACGCCCCGGCCGACGCCGTCGCCGAGGGCGCCGCAGCCGGAGTTCCGGTGGTCGCCTTCGACCCCGCGGGGCAGGCCGCCCGTGCCGCGCGGGCGACCAGGGCGGGCGCCACCGAGTACGTCACGCCGGCGGCGCTCGACGACGAGACGGTCGCCGACCGGGTCGTCGCGGCCGCCGCCGACGACGGGTGGGCGGCACGCGACGCCGACGACCGCCGGTTCGTCCGGATGTTCGACGGGCTGCCGGACGCCGTCGTCGACGCCGAATTCGTCGACGACGAGCCGGTCGTCAGGTCGGTCAACGATGCCTTCGGGGAGGTGTTCGGCTACGACGCCGAGGAGGCCCGCGGCGAGTCGATCAACGACCTGCTGGTCCCGCCGGAGCGGGCCGAGGAGGCCCGCCGCATCGACCGCCAGGCCGTCGCCGCCGGTCACAGCATCGAGGAGGTCGAACGACGGACGACCCGCGGGCGCCGGACGTTTCTGTTCAGGTGGCTCCGCTATCCGACGCCCGACGACGGCGCCCGCGGCTTCGCCGTGTACATCGACATCACGGCCCGCAAGCGGCGGAAGCGCCGGCTCCAGGTGCTGCAGCGGGTGCTCCGGCACAACATCCGCAACGAGATCACCGCGATGCGGGGCCACGTCGACCGGCTGGCCGAGACGACCGACGGGGAGACGACCCGGCACGCCGAACTGCTCCGCGACCACGTCGAGAGCATCGCGGCGCTCGGCGAGCAGGCCCGGGACATCGAGGAGGCCATCGACGAGGACGGCCGCACCAGGTCGCCGGTCGACCCCGCGACGGTCGCCGAGCGAGTCTGCCGGCGCTACGACCGCGAGACGTCCGAGGCGACGGTCCGGTTCACCGCGCCCGAAAACCCCCCGTCCGCGCTGGCCGACGGCTTCCTCGAGCGGGCGGTCGACGCCGTCGTCGAGAACGCCCTCGAACACCACGACGGGACGCCGACGGTCGAAATCGCCGTCGAGCCGGTCGACGACCGGTGGGTCGACGTCGTCGTCGCGGACGACGGCCCCGGCATCCCCGAGCGGGAGCGGCGCGTCGTCGGCGGCGAGACGGCGGTGACCCAACTGGACCACGGCACCGGTCTCGGGCTGTGGGTCGCCCGCTGGGTGCTCGAGAGCGTCGACGGCCGGCTGCTGTTCGGCGACGCCGACGACGGGACCGTCGTCAGGCTCCGGCTCCGGCGGGCGGAGGCGTCAGCGTGAAGCCCGCGGCGACCGACCGGCCCGTATGAACGTCACCGACGTGACGGCCGGCGCGGAGTCGTTCACCTGCAACGCGTACCTCGCTGCGGGTGACCGCACGACCCTGGTCGACGCCGGCGCGATGGACGGCGTCGTCGACGTCGTCGGCGACCGGGTCGACGACCTCGACGCCGTCGTGCTCACCCACCAGCACGGCGACCACGTCGCCCGACTCGACGCGGTGCTCGACGCCTTCGAGGCGCCGCTGTACGCCTTCGGCGACCATCCCCGCCGGACGCACGAACTCGAGGACGGCGACCAGGTCCTCCTCGGCGACGAGGTGTTCGACGTCGTCCACACGCCCGGCCACGCCGACGACCACGTCTCGCTCGTCTCCGGATCGACGCTGTTCAGCGGCGACGTCGTCGTCCACGACGACGGCGCCTTCGACGACGGCAGCTTCGGCCGGACCGACATGGCCGGCCAGTCGCGCGAACGGCTCATCGACGGCATCGAGACGCTCCTGGCGCGGATGCCCGACGGCGTCGAGCACATGTACGCCGGTCACGGCGACGTCTTCCACGGCGACGTCCGCGACGTCGTCGAGACTGCCCTCGAACGGGCCGAGAAGCGCGAGCCGAAGTACCCCGACGACTAGCTTTTTAACCTTCAGGACGGCGTCTCGGCGCCGGTGACCCGCACCGTCCGCTCGGCGGCGACGTGCCCGCGGAGCCGCAGCGACACCGGCCCGTCCTCGCTCGTCGTGTACCGTGTGTCGATCGACCGCTCGAGGGTGGCCGTCTCGCCCGCGGCGACCGACCGCTCCAGGAGGTGTGACTCGTCGTCGTCGGCGATGAGCCCCGTCGGCCAGTACAGCGCCGCGAGGAACCGGCCGTCCGTGTCGGAGACGTTCCGCACGGTCACCGACGTCGACACCGTATCTCCGCGGCCGGCGCCGACAGCGGCGAGGGAACGACGAACGCCAGTATCGCCGTCGAGCCGGGATTGAATTCGCCGCCGAGCGGCTGCCCGCTCCGGCCGGCGACGCTCCGGTTGAGGCCGCCGGCGGTGTCGGGCAGCCCGGGGTCGTAAGTCTCGTCGCCGGCCGCCAGCGCGAACGCCGCGGCGGTGGTCTCGACGCCGGTGACGACCGACGCGACGACGTACTGCCGCCCCTCGGCGGCGAGGACGCCGCCGGACCCCAGCGTCGACTCGTAGGTGACCGCCTTCCGGGCGCCGATGTCGGCGAGTTCGACGCCGTCGGGCGGCGGGGTCGGCGTCTCCCCGTCGTCGGTCGGTGTCACGTCGCCGTCGGGCGTCGCCGGGACGCCCAGCGTGCATCCCGCCGCCGCGGCTATCATCGACCCGGCGCCGGCGAGGTAGCTCCGTCTGGAGGGCATCGTTGCGACGGATGCACCGGGAGTAAAAGTCGGTTCTGGAGGGTCAAACGACCGTCGTACCTACGCGGCGCGGCGTTCCTTGGCCTTCGGCCGGAGGTTCTTGTAGCCGCACTTCCGGCAGCTGTCGGCTCGCTCGGGGTTCCGGGCGTTGCAGCGCATGCAGATCATCTTCTCGAGGATGCGCTCTTCGGCCTCGTCGAACTTAGCCATGCGAGAGGACAGGCGACGCCGCCGGATAAAGCTGACCGTTTTATCCGGCTCGCGGCCGAGACGCCGGTATGTACGACCGACTGGCCGACCTGCCGCTGGTCGTCGACGGCTACGACCTCGAGGGCGCCTCCCTGGAGACCTCCAGCGGCTTCACGCGCGTCTCGACGACGGTGACGCTGTTGGGCGGCGGCGAGCGCGGCCGCGGCGAGGACGTCGGCTACGGCGCCGACGATCAGCGGCGGTTCCGACGAACCTACGGCGACGGCGGGCTCGATTTCGCCGGCGAGTACACCTTCGGGTCGTTTGCCGCCCGGCTCGACGACCGCGAGCTGTTCCCGGCGCCGCCCGAGCGGCCGACTGACCGCCACTACCGGCGGTGGGCCGTCGAGAGCGCGGCGCTGGACCTGGCGCTCCGGCAGGCCGACACGACGCTCGGCGACGCGCTGGGCCGCGACCGCGATTCCGTCCGGTTCGTCGTCAGCACGCGGCTGGAGACGCCGACCCGCCTCGACGACGTCCGCGAGGTCCACCCCGGCGCCGAGTTCAAGCTCGACCCCACGGAGGAATGGGACCGGCCGTTCGTCGAGGCCGTCGCCGGCCGCGGCGGCGTCCGGGTGCTCGACCTGAAGGGCCACTACGAGGGAACCGACGTCGACGGCCTGACCGACCCCGCGCTGTACCGCCGGCTGGTCGAGGCGTTCCCCGACACCCTCCTCGAAGACCCCGCGCTGACCGAGACGACGGAGCCGGTCGTCGAGCCGGTCGCCGACCGCGTCTCCTGGGACGCCCCGATCACCGGCGTCGACAGCGTCGAAGCGCTGCCGTTCGACCCGGAGTGGCTCAACGTCAAGCCCTCGCGGTTCGGGACCGTCGAGTCGCTGCTGGAGACGATCGCCCACTGCGAGGCCCGCGACGTCGCGCTCTACGGGGGCGGGCAGTTCGAACTCGGCGTCGGCCGTGGGCAGATACAGACGCTGGCGTCGCTGTTCTATCCCGACGCGCCGAACGACGTCGCCCCGGGCGCCTACAACGCCGCCTCGCTCGGCGACGACCTGCCGACGAGTCCGCTGGAACCGCCGGCCGACCGCGCCGGCTTCCGGTGAGGCTCGTACTGCCGGTCGGAGCTTCACGTAGCGGCCGACAACATCACTCCGCGGCGAGGTACTCCTCCTGGACGGCGACGACCTCGGCGGAGTCCGCACAGTCGGCGTACCGCCGCAGCGGCTCGTCGTTCAGCTCCAGAAA
>PXSC01000113.1 GCA_003023535.1 Halobacteriales archaeon QS_9_70_65
CCGCGGGCTCGAGGAGATCGGCGACGTCGCCTGGCTCGAGGAACCCCTGCACCGCCACGACTACGAGGGGTACGCCCGCCTCCGGGACGCCGTCGACGTCGACATCGCCGGCGGCGAGTTCAACAACGGCGTCCATCACTTCCGGGAGTTCGTCGAGCACGGCTCGCTGGACGTCCTCCAGCCCGACGCGGCGCTGGCGACCGGAATCCGGGGCGCCGTCGACGTCGCCCGGACCGCCGAGCGTCGTGGCCTGCAGTTCGTCCCCCACACCTGGACGAACGCCGTCGGCTTCGCCGCCAACCTCCACGTGATGACCGCCGTCGACAGCCCGTGGTGTGAGTACCCGGTGGAGCCGCCGTGGACGCCCGAGGTCTGGTCGTTCATGCTCGAGGACGGGTTCGAACACGACGACGGGACGATCCGGGCGCCCGACGCCCCCGGACTCGGCATCGAGATCGACGAGACGCTGCTGACCGAGGGGTGACGGACCCGGGGCGGGGCGTCGGCGGCGGAATTGAGGCGCGCCGTCTGCGACTGAGCACGGCGACGGCGCAGTCGAGACACGCCGCCGGCGTCGGCGGCGGCAAGCGGCGACCGAAGGAGTAACACCCTTCCAGCCCCTTCGTTCGGTAATGAGTCAGCAGGCCCAGCCGCTCGACGCCGAGCGTCTCCGGGAGGACTTCCCGATCCTCGACCGCGAGTTCGACGGGACGCAGCTCGTCTACCTCGACAACGCGGCGACGTCGCAGACCCCCGAGCCGGTGATCGAGGCCATCGCCGACTACTACCGCGAGTACAACGCCAACGTCCACCGGGGCATCCACCGGCTGAGCCAGGAGGCCTCGGTCGCCTACGAGGAGGCCCACGACCGCGTCGCGGAGTTCATCGGCGCCGACGGCCGCGAGGAGGTCATCTTCACGAAAAACACCACCGAGTCGATGAACCTCGTCGCCTACGCCTGGGGGCTCAACGAACTCGGCCCCGGCGACGAGGTGGTGCTGACGGAGATGGAACACCACGCCTCGCTGGTCACCTGGCAGCAGATCGCCAAGCGGACCGGCGCCGACTGCAAGTACATCCCCGTACATGTTCGTCGACGCCGCCCAGTCGGTGCCGAACCGGCCGGTCGACGTCGAGGCCCTCGACGCCGACTTCCTGGCCTTTTCGGGTCACAAGATGTGCGGGCCAACCGGCATCGGCGTTCTCTACGGCAAGCGGCACCTGCTCGAGGCGATGGAGCCGTACCTCTACGGCGGCGAGATGATCCGGAAGGTCACCTTCGAGGACTCCACGTGGAACGAGCTGCCCTGGAAGTTCGAGGCCGGCACGCCGCTCATCAGCCAGGGCATCGCCCTGGCGGCAGCCTGCGACTACCTCGACGACGTCGGCATGGAGAACGTCGAGCGCCACGAGGCCGAGCTGGCGGAGTACGCCCACGACCGGCTGACCGAACACGGCGACGTCGAGGTGTACGGCCCGCCGGGCGACGACCGCGGCGGCCTGGTGGCGTTCAACCTCGACGGCGTCCACGCCCACGACCTCTCGTCGATCCTCAACGACTCCGCGGTGGCCATCCGCGCCGGCGACCACTGCACCCAGCCGCTACACGACGTCCTGGGGGCGACGGCCTCCGCGCGGGCTTCCTTCTATCTCTACAACACGCGCGAGGAGGTCGACCGCCTCGTGGAAGCCATCGACGACGCCCGCCAACTGTTCGCGTAGCGGTCGTCGGCAGTGCGGCGCCGTATCGGAGCCGGACGGCGAGGCGCCCGACCGGCGCGTGTGAGTGATGCAGTGGCAGCGGTCAGAACGTATCTTTCATCAGAATCGGTATGCCGAACGGAACATTGGTACTCAGCGAAGGGTCATTCTCGTGTTTGGTTTCAGAGTGGGAGCGTCACGAGGTTCGTCGCGGTTAGATATCCTCTTCGCCTAAGTCCTGGATCAGACAGATCAGCGTCTCGTCTTCGGTATAGCGAAGTGCGTGATCGACTCGGATTCGTTCGCCGTCTTTCCGAACGTACGTGGTCACGCCCGACCAGCGACCGTCGACGGGCACGGTCGGCAGGGTCTCGTCGTGAATGACGTCGGTTTCGTCCTCGGGGCAGAGCAATTCCCGGTGGGTATCGAGGAGTTTCTCCCGCGCATACCCCGTCGTCTCGGCGAAGGCTTCGTTGACGTAGAGAAAGTACCCGTCCTCATCGAGGAGGCTGATGCCTTCGCGAGCGGTTTCTAACGGTTCGAATCCATGAACCATCTGTTCGTTCGCTCGGTGTCTGTCGATCGCGTTCCTGATACGATTCGCGAGGAGGGTGTACCGGCTGGTATCGCGTCCTTTCTGAAGATGATCAGTGACGCCCGCAGAGATGGCCTCACCTGCGATCTTCTCACTCCCTTTTTCCGGTGACCGGGTCCGTCCGCACCTGTCGTTCGGCCCGACACAAGACACTTGCGGCCGCACGGACCAGTCTGCCGCGTGCTCGTGGACGGAATGCCGCTCGCGGCGGCGGCCGACGGCCTCGCGGTCGGGCTCTACGTCGCGGTCACCGCTCTGCTCGCGTCGGTCGGGCTCTATTACGGACTGCTCGCCGTGGAGCGGGTCGTCCGCGGCGCGGGCGACGGCGACGAGCCGGAGCGGTCCCTGCCGGCGCCTCGTCCGGGCGTTACCGTCCAGGTACCGGTCTACAACGAACGACACGTCGTCGACAGGCTGCTCCGGGCGGTCGGCGACCTCCGGTGGCCGGCCGAGCGGCTCCAGGTGCAGGTCATCGACGACTCGACGGACCGGACCACCCGGGTCGTCGAGCGGGAGCTGCCCGCGTTCCGCGAGCGGGGCATCGAGGTCGAACACGTACGGCGAGAGTCGCGGGACGGCTACAAGGCCGGCGCGATGCAGCGGGGCCTGGCGTCGGCGACCGGCGAGTTCGTCGCCGTTTTCGACGCGGACTTCGTCCCGGAGCCGGACTTCCTGGAAGCGACGGTGCCGTACTTCGAGGACCCGGCGGTCGGCTGCGTCCAGACCCGCTGGAGCCACCTCAACGAGTCGTACTCGTGGTTCACGCGGGCGCAGGCGCTGGCGCTCGACGCCCACTTCGCCGTCGAACAGTGGGTCCGGGCGCGGGCCGGGAGCCTGATGAGCTTCAACGCGACCAGCTGCGTCTGGCGCCGGGAAACCCTGGAGGCGGCCGGCGGCTGGTCGTCGGAGACGGTGGCCGAGGACCTCGATCTGACCGCGACGGCGCTGGCCGACGGCTGGGAGTTCGTCTACACGGAAGACTACGCCGTCCCCTGCGAGATACCGGTCTCGCTGTCGGGGTTCGTCGACCAGCAGACCCGGTGGGCACGCGGCAGCGCACAGAACCTCCGCAAACACCTCGGGCGCCTGCTCCGCTCGCCGGCCCCGTCGGGGTGGGCGACCGTCCACTCGGTGCTGCACGTGCTCCACTACGCCTTCTACCCGCTGTTGCTCCTGTGGCTGCTCGCACACGTCATCGTGACGCTGACCGTGAGCGTACCGCGGTGGATGCTCGTCGCGGGGTTCCTCGGGACGACGCCGGGACCGCTGGCGTTTTTCGCCCTGGGTCAGTGGCTCACCGACCGCCCCGGTCGCCCGACGCGTCTGGCGGCCGTCGTGCCGCTGACCGTCATCGGCGTCGGCATCGCCTGGCGGATGAGTCGGGCGGTTCTCTCGGGGCTGGTCCGGCGCGGCGGTCGCTTCGCCCGGACCCCGAAGTTCCGCGTCGAGAGCCGGGCCCGGGCCTGGCGCGGGCGGGCGTACGACCGGCCGCTCGGAACGACCGCGCCGGAACTACTCCTCGGAGGCTGGTGTGCGGCCGGGGCGGCGCTGGCCGTCGCGTCGGGCGCCTTCAGGACCGTCCCGTCGCTGTCGTTCTTCGCGACCTCGTTCTGGGGTGTCGTCGCCGTCGCCTGGCGCCAGCGGTAAGCCTCGCGGGACGCCGTCGCCGGCGGCCGGCCGTCGGAGCGGACGCTCATCCCGCGCCGCGGTACTCGACGTCGACGACGCGCCACAGCACGAGCGCGGCCGCCAGTCCGAAGGTAGCGACGTTGACGAGGTGCCGACCGGGGGTCGCGAAGCCGGCCGCGACGACGGCGCCGACGCCGACGCCGAGGTGGGTTCCGGTTCCGGGGTCGCGGCCGGAGAACAGATCGGCGGCGACGCCGGCGACGGCGACGGTCGCGGCACCGGCGCCGAAGACGACGACCGGCTCCGGCTGGCCGCGGACCGCGGCGGTTCCCGTCGCCAGCAGGCAGGCCGCTCCGGCGAACGACAGGAGCAGCCCCTCGTCGGAGAGCCCGGCCAGCGGCACCGTCTCGTCGTCGGGCTCGGACGGTCCGTCGGCCGACTCGCCGCCCTCCGGCTGGCTCATACCCTCGACTGTGGCGGGCGACGGCTTCGGCCTTGCGCTCGACGGCCGGCCGTCGCTCGACCGCCCCGACCGGTGGCCTTTTAGCCGCCATTCCCCTTGTGTCGACAACGATGGGACTCGGCTCGGACATGTACCGCCAGCAGATCCTCGATCACTACAAAAACCCCCGCAACTACGGGGAGCTCGAGGACCCGGACATCGAGCACGTCGGCGAGAACCCGATGTGCGGCGACACGATCAAGATGTTCGTGGAGCTGGCGGACGACGAGGAGACGATAGAACGCGTCAGCTTCATCGGCGACGGCTGTGCCATCAGCCAGGCGTCGGCCAGCATGCTCTCGGGGGAGCTGCGGCGAAAACCGAGTAGAGCGGCCGGCGGGTTTTTGTGTGGTGGCACGTGGCACGACGTGTCCGGCGAACGACGACACCGGCGGGTAACGCTCGGACGGACCGTCTACGACGAGGACGGCAATGAACTCGGCCGCGTCCAGCGTAGTGTTCAGTGAGGAGAGATTGGCGCACTTCGGCGGCAACGGTAGCGTGTCCGAACGCCCCCTTCCGCTCGCGGGCTGTGCCTCACGGCTCGCTTCGCTCGCCGTTCGCAACTTCGAGATACCTCGCTACCGCTCGGTATCTCGCAACGCCTCGCTGCGCGCGGCCAAAGGCCGTGCGTGCGTCGGCTCGCTCCGCTCCGCGGCTCCCTGCGGTCGCCGGCAGAGCTTCGCTCTGTCAAGCCCTCGCTCGCTTCGCTCGCTCGGCCTCGCTCCGCGAGCGGTCGGCCCCGTTCGAGGTCCCACCCGACGCCGGCCGACCGGCCGGCTCTCGCGCAACTGAACATGGCCCCACCTCAAAACTGCTGACGGCAGCCGACGCGGCCGGGGACCGACCGGGGGCTTTTCTACCCGACCGCCCGAACGCGACGGTATGGATATCGTCGTTTTCGGGGCGGGGAGCCTCGGCAGCCTCGTCGGCGGGCTGCTGGCACGGCGCCACGAGGTGACCCTCGTCGGTCGGGACCCGCACGTGCGGGCCGTCGAGAAGGGCGGCCTCCGGGTCGAGGGGGCCGTCGAGGCGACCGTCCGGCCGGCGGCCCGGACCGACGCCCCCGGGTCGGCGGAGTTGGCGGTCGTCTGCGTGAAGGCCTTCGACACGGCCGCGGCCGCCGACGCCCTCGCCGGGGTCGACCTCGAGACCTGCGTTTCGCTGCAGAACGGGATGGGCAACGAGGCGACGCTGGCCGACCGCCTCGAGGCGACGGTGCTGGCGGGCACCTGCACGTACGGGGCGATGCGGCCCGACCCCGGCGTCGTCCGGTGTACGGGCGTCGGTGAAATCACCGTCGGTGCGCGGACGGGCGGTCCCTCGCGGGCGGCCGACCGGGTCGGCGGGGCGTTCGAGGCGGCGGGGCTCGTCACGGCCGTCGCCGAGGACATGCCGCGCCGGCTGTGGGAGAAGCTGGCGGTCAACGCCGGCATCAACGCGACGACGGCGCTGGCCCGGGTCGACAACGGCGCGCTGTTGGAGGGACCGGCCGACGCGGTCGCGGCCGAGGCGGCCCGGGAGGTCGCCCGGGTCGCGCGGGCGGAGGGCGTCGACCTGACGCCGGAGGCGGCCGCGGCCGCCGTCGAGCGGGTCGCGGCCGCCACCGCCGACAATGCCTCCTCGATGCGGCAGGACGTCGTCGCCGGCCGGCGGACCGAGGTCGAGGCCATCGGCGGCTACGTCCTCGAGCGGGCCCGCGAGCGGGGAATCGAGGTCCCGGTCAACCGGACGCTGACGCGGCTGCTGCGGGCCTGTGAGGCCGGCTACACGTCCAGCACGTAGCGGTTCTCCCGGTAGCTCTCGCCGTCGATGACGGTCTCGCTCTCGTCGGCCCGCTCGAAGCCGAACCGCTCGTAGAACTCGTTGCCGAGGATGTACCCTTCGTCGTCGTTCCAGGTGGCGTGGGCGAAGCCGACGACGCGGTCGTCGGCCTCGACGACCGACAGCAGCGTCCGCTCGGCGTCGAGCTCCGCGGCGAGGCTGTCGGCACCGTACCACTCCTCGGCGGCCGCCTCGGCCGTCTCCCGCGAGAGGATGTCCGGGTAGTCGGCCGCCCACGACCGTTCGGCGATCCGCCTGACGGCGTCGATATCGTCGGGGTCGGCCGGTCGAATCGTCATGTGTAGACGTACCACGGCGACGAATTAGTCCTTTGGCTGCGACCGCCGATACCGGTCGTTCGAGAGTGGATAGGGTACTCCGGCGGCGACGAGGGCGTTTCCGAACGCCCCCGACCGCTCGCGGAGCGAGCGGCCGGCCCCGTTCGAGGTCCCGCCCGGCGCCAGCTGACCGGCCGGCTTCCGCGTAACTAAACACGCCCCGACCGCCGAAGGTTTTTATCACCGTCGTCGACGCCTACACTACGCACGGGTTCACCGCCCTGGTCGTGATCCCCGCGGTCGCGGTTCTTTACGGGGTCGTGATGGAAGGGTCGGCGGGAGCGGTCGTCGGGTTCGTCCTCGGGGTCCCGGTCGGTGCCCTCCTGCCGTACGCCGGGGGCGACCCTGACGACCGCATCGAGGAACTGGAGCGGGAAATCGAGGAACTGCGCCGCACGCCGGAGGAGGAAGGCTGACCGTCCTTATTCCATGTAACCGAGATCCTGGAGCCGCTCTTTGGCCTCCTCGTCGATGTGTTCGAGGGCCTTGGCGGCGTCGGCGGCGTCGGCGTCCCAGCGGTCGGTAGCCCGGGCCTCGAACCGCTCGAGGGCTCCCCGGACCGCCCCGACGGCGGGGTCGTCGACGGCGACCGGGTCGGTCTCGCCGGGGTCGGCGTCGAGCCGGTAGGCCTCGTCGGCGACCCGCTCGTTGCGGATGTACTTGGCGTCGGGCCGGCGGGCCGCCCGCATCCGGGAGTAGAACCGCGACGCCTCGGGGAGGTCGACGCCGGCCTCGGCGGCCTTCGTCTCCAGCTGGTTCAACTCGACGACCGGCCGGTGGTAGTCGACGAAGGCGTAGTCGCCGTCCGCGACGTCGCGGCCCGCCGACAGCAGCGACCGGCCGGCCTCGAAGGCGCGGCCGCCGACGGCGTCGGTCGCGTCGGTCGCGGCGGCCGCCTCCAGCACCGTGTCGTAGAGGTCCAGCAGCTCGACCTGTCGGTCGGTCCGGCCGGTCCCGAGGTCGGGGTGTTTGACCAGCAGCGGGACGTTCACCAGCGGGTCGTACACCGAGAACTCGTGGCCGTAGAGGCCGTGCTCGCCGTGGAGCTCGCCGTGGTCGGCGCAGACGACGACGACGGTGTCGTCCCACTGGCCGGTCGTCTTCAGGTGGTCGAACAGCCGGCCGAGTTCGGCGTCGATGTGGCGGATCTCGGCGTCGTACAGCCCGCGAATGTCGTCGAACTCCGCCTCGTCGACGTCGCGGGCGCCGGAGTTGTACTCCTTGGAGTTCTGACACACTCCGGTCGGGTCGACGCCGGGGGCGAACCGCTCGCGGTACTCCTCCGGCGGGTAGTACGGCAGGTGGGCGTCCATCAGGTTGACGAAGGCGAACCAGCCGTCGTCGGCGTTGTCGTCGACGAACGCCTGGACCCGGTCGAGTATCTCCGGCGTCTTCGAGTCGGCGCCCTCGCCGCCGGCGAGGTGTTCGTGGACGTCGTTGCCGACCTCGACGAGGCGGTCGGCGACCCACCGGAACCGGCTGTCGAGGACGCGCTGCCAGAGGCCCGCGGCCAGCCCCGACAGCGCCTCGCCGGGCAGCACCTCGAAGAAGTTGTCCTGGCGGTCGAAGCCCGCCGTCAGCCGGGTGTACGGCGTGATCCAGGCGTTCGAGGAGTAACACGCCGTCGCGTAGCCGGCCGCCGACAGCGCTTCCGCCAGCGTGCCGACGTCCTCGGGGAGGTACGGCGCCTCCTGGGTGGCGGTGTGCTCGGCGGGGTACAGCCCCGTGAACATCGAGGCGTGGACGGGCAGCGTCCACGGCGCCTGCGCGACGGCCTCCTCGTAGACGAGCGCCTCCTCGGCGAAGGCCTCCAGCGTCGGCGTCGTCGGCCGGTCGTAACCGTACGGCGTCAGGTGGTCCTTCCGCACCGTGTCCATGACCACGAAGAGCACGTTCCGGCCGGCGGATGCCCCCATCGGTAGCCCCACCTCCGTGGGTTTCGGGCTTAAACGGTGTGGTGTTGACTCTTGACCTCCTCCCACCCCTCCAGGGATTGAGGTCCTTCCGCGTCGGCGATCCAGCCCGGTGCTGGTGCCTTCCGGAGGCGAGATTCCCACCATCACCGGTGGTACTTGGTCTGCGGGTTCCGCTTCGGCCGCTCGAGGGGGTCCGGTGTGCTTGCCCTTCCGGGGTATCCGCTCGCGGCAACCCCGCTTCGTCCCGGCGACGACGCGGTGGTTCCACCGTCGTGTTCTCTCGGGTGGCCGGCGGGCCGGGTCATCGGCCTCACCGCCGTTTCAGTCCCGGGTAGCGGTGGCAAGTACAGAGTAGGCTCGCTTTTCGATGACGGAGACACCCGTCCGACTCCAAGTTTCCCGACCTGCTCATCGCATTACACTGTCTCTTTTACGTAAAATGTCCGGATCGCTGCCGGTGGAACGCGGTGGAACGGTACACCATGTTATCGCTCACACCCACCCGCGAACGGGTGGGCTTCCGCTTGCTCCGTGTCACGGCGCCGGCCAGTCGGCGAAGCTCCCCTCCAGCAGCGTGCCGCGCTGTGCGTCGAGGTAGTCGCGGGCGGCGGCCGTCACCGCTCGCGGCAGCGGCGCGCCGTCGGCCGCGTGGGCCCGGAGCCGGTCGCGCTTCCAGCCGGCCGGTGAACGGCGGGCCTCGACCCGTGCCCGCAGGCGGTCGAGGTGCCGGTCGGCGCCGTCGACGCCGGCGGCGTCGAGCCCTTCGGCGGCGACGGCGAAGAGGTCCGCGTACAGCGCGTCGGTGTCAGTCGTCTCCGTTCCGTCGGCGGTCACCCACGCGAGGTCGGCGCCGAGCCCCTCGCGGGCGGCCGCGTAGAAGTCGTCTCGGGCCCGCTCCCACGGCAGCGTCGCGACGGGGTGGTCGGTCGCGACCAGCCCGCGGAGCAGCCCCGCGACCGTCGCCACGAGCGCGGCGGCGTCGGGGACCGTCGGCTGGCCGGGCAGCGGGCGGAACTCGATGCGGGCGTTGGCGGCCGCCGGCGTCGCCCCGTCGAACACCGGCCGCACCCACCGCCAGTAGGAGCCGTGCTTGTGCCGCAGGTGGGCGAAAGCGTCGTCGAAGCGGTCGCCGTCGTCGTCGTCGAGCAGTGCCGGCGCGATGGGCGGGTCGGCGGCGACGCGGTCGACGGCCGCCTCCACGCCGTCGAGGTCCCGCGGGAACCGCACCTTCGCCGGCCGGTCGGGGTCGTTCATCACGGCCTCGTACAGCTCGACACGGTTCTCGCGGTGGCCGTCGGCGAGGACGCTCTCGACGGTCG
>PXSC01000114.1 GCA_003023535.1 Halobacteriales archaeon QS_9_70_65
GACCGACGACACCGACACCAGGTTGTAGTCGTGGACGTTCGCCGCCGCGAGGGCGGCGTCGTAGGAGGCCGTCGCCGTCGGCCCGGTTGCCGTCCCCCGAACGACCCGGATGGTTCCCATCGTCGTCGGTCGGCGACCGAGACATAACGGCGTTTCGGAACGGCCGGGCTCAACCGTCGCCGACGAAGCCCTCGATCGTCGCCGACAGCACCGTCTCGCCGTCGGCATTCCGGCAGTCGACGCCGGCGGTGACGGCGTGGCGGTTCTCGCGGGCCTCGACCGTCTCGTGGGTCCACTCGCAGGTGATCGGCTCGCCCGTGTGTACCGGCCGGCGGAACTCAAGGTCCATCTCGTGGGCGAGCATCTCGAGGTCGCCGCCGATGGCCGTCGGCAGCGTCGCCGTCAGCAGCCCCTGAACCACTAGCCGACCCTCGGCGTCGGGGTCGGTGTGCCGCGGCTGATCGTCGCCGGACAGCGCCGCGAACCGGCGGACCTCCTCGGTCGTGAACGTCCGCTGGACGGTGTAGCTGTCGCCCTCGGTCGGCCGGGTCACGCGGCGTCCCTCCGGGTCGTCCGGTCGTCTATCGTCGGTGTTCGGTGCACGTCACCTGCTACCGCGTGCAGTCGCTTAATCGTTGAGCAGGGCGACCCGGCCGTGTTTCGTTGCGCGAGCGCCGGCCGGTCAGCCGACCTCGGGGACCCCGAACGGGGCCGACTGCTCGCGGAGCGAGGCCGAGCGAGCGCAGCGAGAGCGGCCTCGAGGCGGAGCGGCGTTCTCGCGAGTGAAGCGAGCGAGGGCTCGGCAGAGCGTTGCGCTGCCGGTGACCGCAGGGAGCCGCGGAGCGGAGCGAGCCGACGCACGCACGGCCGCCGGCCGCGCGTTGCGAGGCCGAGCGAGCACAGCGAGGGAGGCCTCGTGAAGCAGCGAGCGGGAGGAGCGACGCACGGAGCGACGACGCGCGAGCATGGTTCGAACGACGGCTCCACGAGCCGTCGTTCGTCATCCCGGAGATCTCGGATTTCCGGAGACAGCGAGGCGCAGCCCGCGAGCGGGAGGGGGCGTTCGGAAACCCCGTCATCATCGCCGAAAGACGCTGCTCCCGTCTCACGAAACACTATCGGCGATCCGCGAGCCCGGGCGGGGACCGTCGGCTTAGCTCCCGGCGGAGCGCTTGTCGAGGCCGGCGGCCTCGATGTCCTCGCCGCCGACCGACGACCGCAGGGCGTCCATGCCGTCGTCGCCGTCGATGCCGAAGTCGTCGGCGTACAGCGTCTGGACGCGCTCGTACTCCTCGTCCGTGAGCGGCGGGGCCTCGCTTGCGGCGGCCCACTCGTCGATGTCCTCGCGCGTGCGGAAGGTCGGCGTCACCGTCGCCACCGCGTCGTGGTACAGTAGCCATCGCAGGCTGGCCTGGGCCATCGTGCGCGTGCCGCCGGCGCCGTCCGCGGAGCCGTGCTCCGCGCGTTCCAGGAACCGCAGGGCGTCGACCTTCTGCCAGCCCGTCTCGTACCACTCGTCGGGCCGGTAGGCGCGGTGGTCGCCCTCGCCGAGTTCCGTCTCGGGCGTCACCTGCTCGTTCAGCAGCCCCGAGGAGTGCGGCACCCGCGGAACGAGGCTCGTCGACGAGCCCGTCCGCTCGATGGTCTCGAGGAAGTGGGTGCCGACCTCCTGCTCCAGCAGGTTCCACACCAGCTGGACGGAATCGAACTCCTCCTCGATCGCGAAATCGCCTTCCGCGAGCCAGCCGATGGACGGGCCCAGCGCCAGCCCGATCGCGTCGGCGCGGCCGTCCTCGTGGACCTCGTCGAGGAACTCCAGGACGTCGGCGTCCATCTCCTCGACGTTCGCGTTGTGCAGCTGGAGGACGTCGACCCGCTCGAGGCCGAGTCGGTCCAGCGACTTCTCGAAGGCCTCCTCGAGGTAGTCGCGGTGCATCTCCTTCGGCAGCTCGCCGTGGCCGGCCTGGGGGTTGTCGTAGAAGTCGTAGCCGAGCTTCGTGGCGACGGTCACCTCCTCGCGGCGGTCGGACAGCGCCCGCCCGACCAACTCCTCTGAACGACCGTGGCCGTAGACGTCGCCGGTGTCGAAGTAGGTGATGCCCTGGTCGACGGCGTAGTCGAGCATCTCGACGGCCTGTGACTCGCTGCGGTCGCCCCACCAGTCGGTGCCGACGACCCAGGCGCCGAAGCCGATCTCCGAGACCTCAACGCCGGAGTCACCGAGCGTCCGATGGTTCATATACACTCGTTATGCACGTCTACACTTATCGCTCGCGGTTCTACCGTAGCCTGGCTTCACTACGATTCGTAGAGTGATTTCGAGGAGAGGACGCCGACCAGATCGGACAGCAGTCCATACAGGACACGCCCGAGGCTGAACAGCGAGACGAGTATCAGTACTACGAGTTGTGCGATCAAGAGAGCCAGAGCCCAGCCCGGCCCCACGAGGAGATGCACGGGGAACACGAGGGCGGAGACGACGAGGAGAGCGATCATGACCCACATCACGTAACCGGTGAACACCTCTCGAAGGTCCGCTCCGAGAACCGTCATAAAAAGAGCGATCGCCAGTAGAGCGTTGGCCCGTTCGGCGGTGAGCAGGGTGGAAACCTCAAAGGGAACCGGCATAGCGATCACCGTACTAGTTAACACGAAGCCGGCGGACAGCACCGTCGCCCCGAACGCTACGATCACCGACCGAACCGCGAGATGTTCTTCGTGTCGAATTCGGTTGACCGGGAATCGAGCGCGTTCGCGTTCACTCTCTATGATTTCGTCCCACATCAGAGATCTCGACCGCATGATCGCCGCGGCCGCCAGGATGATACCTCCGGATCCAGAAACCGCTCGCGGGTAAGCGGCCGTCGAAATCTCGTATCCCGACACCGCGTCGATAATCCACATTATCAGTACGTTAACCCACACAAGCCTGACAGCCGGGGATACTTCCGATACGACGACCTCCTCCCGGATGTGGTGTATTTTGACGCTGTCATCGGTGAACAGGAGTGGATCGACCAGTCGGACGACGAGTCGTGAAACCCCGTCGTCGAACGAAGAGGTCCACTCATCGAACAGATCGAGCGCTCTGAGGACGATCCAGATGGCCGTCGTGAGAATCGACCGTATCCACCGAATCATACTCCGAGATCACCGACCCGGAACTAAAACCCATAGCGGCGTCGACTGTTAGTACTCTCAGTTACAGGGTTCACGACGTGTCAGTCGTGCGTGTCTGACACAACAGCAACCCATAACACCGCGGCTCCCCTCCCGTCGAGACATGACGAAGCGCCACGTCTCGCTGCCGCCGGAGGCCGAGGAGGGGCTCGAGGCGTTTCTCGGCCAGGTCGACCGCCGGCTGGCGAGCGACGAGGACACCTGCGAGGTCGTCGAGGACGTCCTCGTGGATCTCCACGGCGACCGCGACGCATACGAGCGGTGGCAGGCCGGCGAGGAGGTGTCGCCGGCCGAGCGGGTCCGGCTCCAAGGATACGACCCCTGTAACGCGACGCTGGAGAGCGAGTACTACGCCGAAAAGGACGAAGAGGCCTTCGAGGACTCGAAGCACCTCCAGTGGCTCTGGCGGCAGTTCGACGCGACGCCGATGGCCGACAACGTCGAGTTCGCGCTGCGGTTCCGGCGGATGCTGGCCGATCACCTCTTCGCCGACTGCGGGCAGAACTGCCGGTTCTTCAAGAACATCACCTTCACCTACGGCCACAATATCTCCGTCGGCGACAATGTCGTCGTCCACGACGACGTCCACCTCGACGACCGCGGCAAGTTGACGGTCGGCGACCGCGTTTCGATCAGCGACGGCGCCCACATCTACAGCCACGACCACGACCTCGTCGACCAGACCGAGGTCGAGAACTTCCACACCGTCATCGCCGACGACGCCCGC
>PXSC01000115.1 GCA_003023535.1 Halobacteriales archaeon QS_9_70_65
GCGCCGCCAGCACGATGCTGGTGTCGACCTCGTCGGAGACGTCGGCGACCAGCGCCCGGGCGTCGGCGACGCGGGCGGCCTCGAGGCCGTCGGCCGACTCCGGATCGGCGGCGATGACCCGGTAGCCGGACTCGTACAGCTCCCGGGCCCGCTCGCGGTCGGGTTCGACGAGGACGTAGTCGACGTCGCGGACGGTCAGCGCGTCGATGAGCGACTCCGCCCGTGCGGTGTAGGTGCAGATGACGACGTGGTCCGTCGCCTCTTCGAGCCGCGTCGGCACCGTCGTCGAGAGGGCGTCCTGCAGCAACGGGAAGGCGAACACCGGCAGCGCCAGAAAGACCAGCGCGACGCCGGTGATGTCCATGACGATCACGAGCAGGTTCATCGCCGTCGTCTCCCACGGCGAGTCCGAGCCGTAGCCGGTGGCGGTGAACGTCTCGACGACGACCTGCACCGACTGGACGAACTGTCGGCCCTCGTCGCCTTCCAGCAGGATCATCCCGTAGTGGTACGGCACCGAGAACACCGCTATCGCTCCGAAGACCGTCCCGACGTAAAGAAGCGTCCGGCGCTGCCAGTCCTCCATGCCGGAAACTCGAAGGGGGCGGTAAAGAGTCCCCCCCCCGCCCCGGGCGCCGTCGGGCGACGGACGACGGGCGGGGGTTCAAGAAGTGAATAAGTTCTTCGTTCGTTACCGCCGGCGAACACGTCCGGATATTATACTACCCATAGCCCAACTCGAGAGTGGGCGGTACGACGCCACGCTGTCGGGAACCGTCACACTTCTGAATTCGGGCGAACACGGTGGGGATGCACACGACGACGTCTCGAAGTGATCGACGCCATCGATTCCGTGGCGGACTCGACCCAGGGGATGGTGGTGGAGCCGATCGAGGGGTCCCGGAGGCCTTCGACG
Organism: Halobacteriales archaeon QS_9_70_65; assembly: GCA_003023535.1. The sequence continues at coordinate 917 of PXSC01000115.1, forward strand.
GCCGCCGCCGACATCGTCGACGAGGGCGCTGACATCGCTGATAGGGTCACCGACGCCGACGACGAGACCGCCGAGCGGAACGACTCCCTGCGGTCGGTCGACGAGGGGCTGCAGGACCGCAGCGCGACGATGGAGGAGGTCGCCACCAGCTCCGATCAGGTGCCGTCGGTGGCCGACCGCGCCGAGGAGGGCGCCGAGGTCCGCCGGGAGGCCCGCGAGGAGGTAGAAACCGTCGTCGAGACGGCGGAGAAGCCGGTCGAACCCGTCGAGACGCTCGAAGGACTGACGGAGGTCATCGACGAGCGGGCCGACCGACCCGTTCGACGCGGTATCCAAAGGGTTTTCTCCGGCCGAACACGGGTTCGGGTATGGACGGCGGCGGTTCTACGGACATGACGCTCGCGTTCGAGCTGGAGGCGCTCAAGCGGCTGGCCCGGCCGGAGGAGGTGTTCTCGGACGCCCGGACCTGGAGCGAGTACGTCGGGGTCGTCTCCGAGAAGCCGACGTACGTCGTGACCAACTTCACGCGGAAGAACCGCATCCGGCAGGACTTCTTTTCCGGGCCCCGTGGCCGCGAGGAGAGCCTCGAGAACGTCAAGGCGCAGTTCGACACCGAGCGACACGTCTTCGTCGGCGTCGACGACGGCGACGCCGACCTCGCCGACGGCGTCGGCTGGGAGTACCTCCCGGTCGAGCGGGCCGCCGAGGCCGCCGACTGGGCGCTCGGCGAGGCCGACACCGACGTTGACGACGCCACCGACGACGACCGCGACGACTGGCCGTAGGCGCCGGCACGGGCCGCACACGTTTGGCTGCCATTAAGTGAGGGGCGGCGGTGCATCCGGTATGTCGCTGGATATCGGCGAGGCGCTCGGCGAGGGGCTCTCGCGGCTCTCGACCCGACCGGGGGCGGCGCTGGTCGTCGCCTTCGCGTCCGTAGGGCTGCTGTCGGCGGTGCTCTCTCAGACCCTCCAGGTCGGCGCCCTCGAGGCGCTGCTGGAGGCGGCACGGGCGGCGTCGCCGGAGCAGCTCGGGCTGACGCAGGCGGCGTACGACGAGCAGACCGCGGCACTGGAGGCACAGCTGGAGGCGGCGCGGGCCTCGCCGCTGGCGCTGGAGGCGTCGCCGTCGGTCGCCGCCGGCGGGCTGATCGCGGTGGCACTGGTCTCCGAGGTGGTCTCGATCGTCGCCGTCCGTGCCTTCGCGGCCGACGACCCGGCGGCCGTCGGCCGGGAGGTCGTCGACGGGCTCGGAACGGCGACGCTGAACGGCTTCGTCGGCGGCGTCGTCGTCTGGGTGCTGATCGTCGCCGGCTCGGTTCTCTTCGTCGTCCCCGGACTCTTCGCCGCCGTCGGCTTCTACTTCCTGCGGCAGGAGGTCGCGCTCGACGACGAGAACGTCCTCGGCGCGCTGGCGGCCTCCTGGCGGCTCGCGAAGGGCAACCGGGTCGGCGTGTTCACGCTCGCGCTCGTCGTCGTCGCCGTCTCGCAGCTGAACCTCGTGGTCGGGATCGCAATCGAGACGGTGTCGCCGGCCGCCGCCGCGGTCGCGTCGGCGGTCGTCGGCGGCGTCGTCGCGGCGTTCGGTGCCGCCGCCGTCACGCGGGGGTACCTCCAGCTGACCGACGCCGACGGGTCCGGGACGGAGGCGGCGTCCGACCCCTACGACGCCGCCCTCGGCCCGGACGACATCCCGGAGTAACCTCCCGGAACGTCGCTGACGGCCGCCCGGGCCGCCGGGCCCGGCGCGGAACGCCGTGTTTAATCGGGTCGGCTCCCTACCGTCCGGCATGCCCGAACCGCGCGTCCCGGGCGGCGGCGCCGGAGCGCTGGAGCTCCCCTGCGGCGAGACGATGCACGCACACGACCTCGACATGGGGCTGCGGGAGTTCGACTGCGACTGCGGCGACCGCCACGCCGTCGTCGTCGACGTCCACCCCGTCTCGCGGTTCGTCCCCGAGTCGGTCGTCGACGTGCTGCGGGAGACCGTCGAGACCGACGACGAGTTCCCGGAGTTCGGGACGCCGCACGTCATGGGGATCGTCCTCGAGGAGTTCCCCGACTCGGTCGCCGCCGCGGACGTCTCCGACGACGGCCACGTCGGCTACGCGCTGCTGTGGGTGACCGACTTCGACTCCCGGCGGCTCCACGAAATCGTCGTCGAACTGCTGGTCGAGCTGATGGAACACGCCGTCAGTCACGGCGACGAGACGACCGCCTCGCGGTTCGAAGAGCAGATGATGACGTTCGACGTCGAGGCGTTCGTCGACCGGTACCGCGAGAAGCGGGAGTTCGACTCCGAACACGACACCGCCGTGTAGCCGCGTGACGCGGCGCGGCGGCGCCGTGTCGGACATCCGCTCGCTTCCGAAGCGGCTCCCGTCGCCGGATTTCCGTCGGCCGGCCGTCGGACGGCTGTCTGACGGGGTGTTATGGGTCGCCCGCCCATGCGTAAGCACATGCGCATACGCCGGGGGGAGTTCGAACGAATACGGTCCGTGCTCTCGGAGGCCGACCCCGACGAGCCGCTGACCGCCCGGGAGATCCTGGATCTGCTCCAGGAGCACGACGAGGAGTTCGACAGCGCCCACCGCGTCGCGACCGTCCTCGGCCGGGAGGCGGAGGCAGGGAGGGTGGAGGTCATCGACGGCCAGCCGTACCGCTACCGGCTCGGCGAGGGAAGCTGAGTTCTCGACGTCCGCCGCACGGCCGTCGGCGTGGAGCCGTCGAGCCGTCGGCTGACCCGCCGATTCATCCGCGGGGCCGCCGGCGGGCCGCGGAGCCGCCGGTCCGCCCGTGGAGCCGCCGGTCCATCCGCGAAACTGCCGGCAGGCCGCGGACGGTTCGAAATTCGTACTCGAATTACGAAATCCGCACCGTTTCGCCGGGCTTATTACGATGTGCGGACTCGATGGGGATGATGAACGACGAGGACCGCACCATTCTGCTCGTCGGCAGCGGGCCGATCCGGATCGGACAGGCCGCGGAGTTCGACTACTCCGGCGCCCAGGCGTGTCGGGCGCTCCAGGAGGAAGGCGCCCGGGTCGTGCTCGTCAACTCGAACCCCGCGACGATCATGACCGACCCGGAGACGGCCGACGAGGTGTACGTCGAGCCGATCACGCCGGAGGCCATCGCCGAGGTCGTCCGGGCGGAGGAGCCGGACGGCGTCATCGCGGGGCTGGGCGGTCAGACCGGGCTGAACGTCACCGCCGAACTCGCCGAACGGGGCGTCCTCGAGGAGCACGACGTCGAGATCATGGGGACGCCGCTGGACACCATCTACGCCACCGAGGACCGCGAGCAGTTCCGCCGGCGGATGCGGAAGATCGACGAGCCGGTCTGCCGCTCGGAGACCATCGAATCGATGGACGAACTGGAAGCGGCCGTCGAGGCCGTCGGCGGCCTGCCGGTCATCGCCCGCACCGCATACACCCTCGGCGGGTCGGGCTCCGGCGTCGTCGACGACACGGACGAACTCCGCGAGATCGTCCGCAAGGGGTTCCAGCTGTCGCGGAACCACGAGGTCCAGATCACCGAGTCCATCGCCGGCTGGGTCGAACTGGAGTACGAGGTGATGCGGGACGCCGACGACTCCTGTATCATCATC
>PXSC01000116.1:0-8372 GCA_003023535.1 Halobacteriales archaeon QS_9_70_65
CAGCTCCCGGATGATGTAGCGGTACGTCCGGGTGAGTTCCATCTTCTCGACGCGGGAGACGCGCTCGACCTCGTCGAGGCTCCGCGGAACGCCCGCCTGACGGGCGGCGGCGTACAGCGACGCGGTGGCGACGCCCTCGATCGACCGCCCCGGAAGCAAGTCCTCGTCGAGCGCCCGCCGGTAGATGACCGAGGCGGTTTCCCGGACGTTCTCGGGGAGGCCGAGCGCGGAGGCCATCCGGTCGATCTCACCGAGGGCCTGCTTGAGGTTGCGTTCCTTGGAGTCGCGGGTGCGGAACCGCTCGTTCCAGGTTCGGAGCCGTTGCATCTTCTGGCGCTGGCGGCTGGACAGGGAGTTGCCGTAGGCGTCTTTGTCCTGCCAGCCGATGTTCGTCGAAAGCCCCTTGTCGTGCATCATCTTGGTGGTCGGGGCGCCGACACGGGATTTTTCGTCCTTTTCGGCGGAGTCGAAGGCCCGCCACTCGGGGCCGCGGTCGATTTCGTCCTCTTCGACGACGAGGCCGCACTCGCTGCAGACCGTCTCGCCGCGCTCGGTGTCCGTCTCGAGGCGAGCGCCGCACTCCGGACACGTCGTCGCGTCCTCCCGTTCCTCGGCGTCGGTCGATTCGGTGCGATTCTCGTCCGTGAAGGCTCTGATTCGTGTGTCGCTCATGATGGGTTACTCCCGGCTCCGGAGGCTTGAAAACTCAAGGAATCCGGGCCGTCTCGCTGAATGTACGTTAGTCCGAAAGCTACTTAAATCTTCTGGCCTTTCGCGCGCGAGGAGCACGACGTCACGAACGTCTTTCGTGTATAACAGTTTCGAAGCCGAGGTTACCCCCCGCCGTGGCCGTGGGTTCAGCCGGGACACGCACCGCGAGCACCGCGCTGACGACCGCGACCAGCGCGATGACCGTGCCGAAGCCGGCGTCGGCACCGTCGCTCGTTCGGTCGGATATCGACGTCGATGTCACGTGGCTCGGCCCCCGCGACGCCCGCTCCGGCGGCCTTACGACGGCGGCCACGAGCAGTGTTACGACGACAGTGTTGTTCATGCGTGTACGGGAGCGACGGGACCCCGTTGAGCAGGGTTCGTCGGACTCTCGATTCGAGTTCATCTCGAGATGCGAAAATCGGCGTGGAGAACCCTCCCGAGCGCCCGCCCCGTCTCTCGGCAGGGATTTCCGCTACCCGATCGAAACGTCGTCGGCTTCGGCGAGCGACGCGAGAACGAATCAGTCCCAGGTGACCCAGGTGAGAAAGGCGAGTCCGCCGAACTCCATGAGTCGGAGGCCCGCCAGGGTCATCTGGGCCGGGCGGGGAACCACATCGCCGTTGGTAATCCACTCGTTGAGCGTGGGGTCCAGAATGAACAGGTACGCCGCGGCGGCGTTCTCCGCCAGCAGGAAGACGCAGAACAACGCCAGCCCGAGCGTGTGCTTCGAGCGGAGCCGCCACCAGTTCGACCCCCAGACGTACAGCAGCCCGGCCAGCAGCAGGATGTTCAGGACGGCGAAGACCTGGACGATACGCACGTACACTGTATGACACCTTCCTCGTTCATCCTCTTATGTACTTTCCCAAATTCCTCTTGGTTCTACTCTACTTCCTCGAGTATCTCCTCGACGGTCTCCCAGTGAACTCGGGCGGCCTCGCTCGGGAGATACACCTTTCCGTAGTCGTCGCCGCTATCGGTTATGACGTTGTTGTCCGCGAGCACGTCGAGATGGTGGCGGATCGTCTTGTAGTCGAGGTCGAGCGCCTCGGCCAGTTGGTTCGCGTTCCGAGGGCGTTCGTCGACGGCGCGCAGGATGCGGGCGCGGTTCGCCCCGCCGCGCGTCCCCGAGAGCACGTACCAGAGGGCCGCCTCCATCGTACGGCCCGACTCCCCCGACGGACGTAAAAGAGTGGGTTCCGGCGGCGTCAGACGGTGAACAGATCGCCGTCCGTCGGCACCTCGAACGCCCCGAGCCGGGCGCCGGCGTCCATCCACCCGTGGCCGTAGGAGAACGACGCCAGGGCGTTGACGGGGTCGTCCTGTGCCCGGAAGTGGCGGCCGTCCTCGAGGTACGAGCGGGCCATCTCCTCGTAGTCGACGGCCGTCTCGTACAGCGGTGTCCCTTCCGGCGGTGCGATCTCGGCGGCCTCGATGGCCTCCGCGAGCAGCGACTCGTAGCGGTCGGTCTTCGCCGCGAGGTCGGCCGGCATGCCCCCGGGTCGGGCTTTCGGCCTCAAAACCGTACCGGGGTCGGCTCAGAACTCCCGGACCACGCCGTAGCTCAGCCCCATGACGAGCCCGTAGACGACGAACGCCAGCAGGAAGTACGGCTGGAGGGTAGGAACGAGCATGCCATACGTCGAGACGGTGTTGACCGCGAGGGGGATCCCGATGGCGCCGACGGCCGCGGCGACGGCGACGCCGTAGACGAAGCCGGCCATCGTCGCCGTCGTCGTCACCGGGGCCGCCTCGAGTGAGCCGCCGACCGCCCTCTCGACGTCGACCTCGTGGTCGGCGAACTCGTCGACAGAGCGGCTGTAGTCGTCCAGCCGCGGGCCGACGGTCACGGCGAACACCGTTCCGAGCAGCACCGAGAGCCCGAGCCAGACGGCCCATCCCGTGCCGACGCTGCCGGGGCTGCCGACGAGCGCCCCCATGAACAGCATCGTCACCTCGCCGACCGCGTGGAAGGCGACCAGCCCGCCGGCGGCCCCGCCGAACAGCGACCCGAAGACGACGGCTCGCTGGCCCGTCGTGCCGACGGTCGGCGACGTCGGCAGCCGCTCGCGGGCGAGTCGGCCCCGCCGGAAGAGGGCGTAGACGCCGCCGAAGACGAGCCCGAAGACGACGTACGCCAGAACCGTCGGCTGGGTGCTCGGCACGTCGATGGGGTAGCCCCGCGCCCGGATCAGCCCCGGCACGACGAACACGCCGAGGGCACCGGCGAGAACGGCCCCGTAGATCGCCCCGACGACGGCGCCGCGGCCGACGCCGATGCGGGCCTCGACGGCCCGGGCGCCGAACGGCACGAACGCCACGCCGAGCAGCAGCGCGAGCACGAGCCAGACGCCGACCCCGAGCCGCCAGGACGGCCGCACACCGAGGTAGCTGAGCCCCAGGAAGTAATGCGGCTGCGGCTTCGCGAGGAAGATGTACGCCGCCGCGGCGCCGCCGCCGACGAGCGTCCCGCCGACCACTGGTACCGCACGACCGCGGATGAACGTCGGCAGCGCCTCGCCGTCGCCCTCGGCGGCGGCGTACCCGACCCCGAGGGCGGCGCCGAACAGCAGGTAGCCACCGAGGACGCCGCCCGTCGGCGGCGCCGGGGCGTACGCCGTCGCCGCGCCGAGCAGTCGGGAGATGACGACTGCGCCGCCGACCACCGCGAGCACGCCCCCGTAGATGACGCCGAGCTTGAGCCCGCTTCCGGCGTCGTCCCGCTCGACCCGTCGGGCGGGCAGCGAGGCGAACCCGGAGCCGAGCGGCACGGCGACGGCGACGAAGACGGCGGCGCCGACCGGCACCGACCCGCCGGCGTCGACCAGCAGCGCGAAGTACACCAGGTGGTGCGGCGCCGCCGCGGCCAGGACGCCGGCGGCGACGACGCCGGCGACCAGCGAAGCCAGCACGGTCGAGCGGGTTCGGCCGATCATGAATGCCGGTCGGAGCGGCCGGCGGTCGACCCGCTTGCCGAACACCGATCCCAGGACGAGGCCGTACAGGGCGAAGCCGGCGAGGGCGCCGACGCCGACCTGCGTGTACGGGAACTCCCACCGGGTGCTCGCGGTGACCGCGACCGGCACCGCCAGCAGCCCCACGAACACCGCCAGGACGATGCCGTACGCCAGGCCGTAGCCGGTCGTGCTGCGGCCCGCCCTGGCGCGGGATCGGGCGACGGCCGCGAAGACGACGCCGAGGACGACCGTCATGCCGACCCAGGCCACCAGGCCGTAGATCGGGGCGCCGTTGGCGACGGCCGCCCCGAGATACCGGAGGTAGAGCCGCTGGAGTCCGTAGACGACCCCGCCGGAGACGACCCCGGCGACGAGCGAGGCCAGAAGCGTCGCCCGACCCACGGGGCCGGCGTCGGTCTCGGTGCCGCTCATCGGCCGGTACCCCCCGTCGGGCCGGCGCCGGCCGCCGTTCTCGTCTCCGTCGTCGCCGACCGGGGCGTGTCTGCTCCGTGTGTCACTGCTCTCTGCGTTGCCTTCCCGGTGCTATCTAATAAAGCGTTGCGGGGGCGGTAGCCGGGGCTTTATGTCCGCGGACGAACCGTTTAACAAACGGTCGGCCGTTGTGACGACGGGTGACACCGTCCGATGACAACACCGTTCCCGTCCGAGAGGTGGATCCAGGAGTGGCGTGAACAGCTGAACGACGACGAGGAGTACGCCGAGGCCGGCGAGGGCTGGGGGGTCGGCTTCGACGGCGACTTCATCTTCCACGTCGAGGCCGACGACGATCTCCCCGAGGACCGCTACTTCCGACGCCGGCTTCGTCTACCGCGGCGCCTACGACGACTGGCGCGCGCTCAACAGCGGCGACATCGGCCCCATCGACGGGATGATGTCCGGTGTCTTCGACATCGAAGGAGACATGCAGAAGGTGCTGCAGTACAGCGAGGCCGCCGTCGCGATGACCGAGACCGGCCGCCGCATCGACACCGACTACGTCCACTGACGCGGCCGCCGGGCGTTTCTCGCGGCGTGGGTCCGTCGCGTTTCGTCAGGCGAGAGCCGGCCGGTCGGCCGGCGTCGGGCGGGACCTCGAAGAGAGCCGACCGCTCGCGCTGCGAGGCCAAGCGAGGCCTCGCGAAGAAGTGAGCGGGAGGAGCGACTCGGGAGCGACGACACGCGAGCGCGGCGAGGCCGAGCGAGCGGGAGGGGGGCGTTCGAACGCACCGTCATCACCGCCGAACGACGCTACTCCCTTCTCACTGAACACGATCCATGAGTCGGGCCCAAACGGTATATCCCGGTAGCCGGTAGCGCCCGGTGTTCGAATGTCGACGAAACGAACGACGGTGCTGATCGTCGAGGACGAACGCGACCTCGCGGACCTCTACGCGGAGTGGCTGAAGTCGGCCGGGTACCGGACCCGCACGGCCCACAGAGGGACGACGGCGCTGGAGGCGGCCGACGAGGCCGTCGACGTGGCGCTGCTCGACCGGCGGCTCCCGGAGATGCAGGGCGAGGAGGTGCTGGACCGCATCCGCGAGCGCGGGCTCGGCTGTGCGGTGGCGATGGTGACCGCCGTCGAACCGGAGGCCGACATCGTCGAGATGGGCTTCGACGAGTACGCCGTCAAGCCGGTCGGGGAGTCGGAACTGACGGCGCTCGTCGACGAGCTGGCGACGGATCACCCGCCGGCGGTCGACGCGCCGGTGCTGGATGCCCTCGGGGACGCCAAGGCCAGACGCTGTCTCCACGAGCTGCAGTCCGACCCGATGAGCGCCAAGGAGCTGGCGGGGGCGACGGGCTACTCGCGAACGACGGTTTACCGTCGGCTCAACACGCTCCGACAGGCGGGGCTGGTCGCGAGCCGGACCACCATCGACCCCGACGGCGACCACTACGAGACGTACACCGCGGAGGCCGAGCGGATACTCGTCGAGTTCGTCGACGGGGGAATCGAGGTCGACCCCGCCGAGGAGCCGGTTCCGTAGCTAGACGCCGCGGGTCTGCAGCTGCTCGTCCTCGTCGAGGTCGTCGTTGGCCCGGCCCGTCATCCCCTTGCCGATGCCCTTGGCGATGTCGCGCAGCCGCTCGGGGTCGTCGTAGTTGTTGACCGCCTCGACGACGGCGGTGCCCATCGCGGTGGGGTCCTCGGCGCCGAAGATGCCGGAGCCGACGAAGATGCCGTCACAGCCCTCGTGCTCGCGGGCCCACTCGTCGCGCTCCTCGTAGCTCATGCCGTCGAGCTTCCGGACCGCGCGCTGGATGTTCCGCTGGTGGGTGACCGCCTGGTTGACGTCGCCGGTGCCGGCTTCGCCCTTCGTGCGGATCATCGCCGCGCCCTCGTCGATGCGCCGCAGCGCCTCCTGCAGGTTGCGGGCGCCGCAGACGAACGGCGCGGTGAACTCCCGCTTGTCGATGTGGTAGCGCTCGTCAGCCTCCGTCAGCACCTCGGATTCGTCGACCATGTCGGCGCCGGCCGCCTCCAGAATCTGCGCCTCGGCGCGGTGGCCGATGCGGGCCTTCCCCATCACCGGCAGCGACACCTCGTCGATGATCTCCTCCAGCGCCCCGGGGTCGGCCATCCGGGCGACGCCGCCGCGCTTGCGGATGTCGGCCGGCACCGACTCGAGGTGCATCACCGCGACCGCGCCGGCGTCCTCGGCGACGCGGGCCTGCTCGCGGGAGACGACGTCCATGATGACGCCGCCCTTCTGCATCTTGGCGAAACCGCGCTTGACCAGTTCGGTCCCCCGACGGAGTTCATCGAGATCCGTTTCACTCATACACGTACAGAGGGGTTGGACGCACTTAACGGGTGTCGTTCGCCCCCTCCGTTTCCGGCTGTCGGCGCGGCGTGGGTGTTTTTGTCCGCCGCGCCGCTGTGTCGGGCATGAGCATCCGGACTCGCGCCGGCGCGGTCGTCGACCGGGGACGGGCGCTGCTGGAGTCGGACGTCCCCCGCGAGGACCTGCCGCGGTACGTCGCGCCGCTGCCGGAGTCGCTGGAGAACCTCGGGCTCAACCTCGCGTGGCTAATCGTCGCCGTCAATCTCGCCGGTACCGCTTTCGGCTTCTACTACTACCGGGTTCAGTTCGCCCGTACGCCCGTCGAGATGTGGGCGTTCATCCCCGACAGCCCGATGGCGACGCTGCTCATCGCGCTCGCGCTGGCCGCCTGGAAGCTGGACCGCCAGCAGGAGTGGCTCACCGCCCTCGCGTTCTACGGAAACATCGTCCTCGGCGGCTGGACGGTGTACGTCCACCTGGCGTTCTGGCCGGCGTTCACGGAGATGGGGATCCGCCCCGCCATGCGGCAGTTCCTCATCTGGAGCCACGCCGCGATGGTGCTGCAAGCGTTCCTGCTGCACCGCATCGGCGACTTCCGCCCCCGCGCGGTCGGCGTCGCGACGCTGTGGTACGCGGTCAACGCGACCGTCGACTACCTCGTTCCGGTGCGTGGCGACCCCCACCACACCATCATCCCGCTGCGAGACGACGCCCCGGTCGGGCTCGGCGCCGACGCCCTCGGCGTCGCCGGCGCCGGGGCGTTCGCGCTGCTCGTCGTCTCGATCTACCTCGCGATGCTCACCCACGTCGAGAAGCGGCGCTCGCGCCGGGGGCCCGACTCGCTCGGCGACTGACCTCCCGGCGGGAACGTCAGCGGCCAACTATAATGTTCGATACACGTACAGAACGGTTACCATGTCATCACTTACACCGCCATTCAGGCCGTGAGACCCGGCCTCGGCTGCACGATCCGTGGTAACGTCTCTCGGTTCCTGTTCGAAATATGAGGATATTTACGCGCGCGGCCACTACCATGTCGAACGGAACAGCGCCGCAGACGTACCTCCACACCCCGACTCGATCATGATATATACGACTCCGAACGCCGAGCCGGTGTCGCTCACGGATACCCCGCCGCTCCTGACGGTCCCTGCGGTTCCGCTTCTGGTGGTGGGGTCTCCTCCGGTACGGGCTGTCGGCGGTCGCCGCCCGCTACCGCGGCGTCCGGGAGCTACCTCTGCCGGGCATCGGGACCGTCAGGTTCCGCGTCGTCACGCACTGACGGATCGGCAGCGCCCGCTCCTCGGCGTTCCCACAGGGCCGCCGTCACAGTTCCGACTGGTCGGCGTGGGAGCGCACCCACAGTTCGCCGATGCGGGACAGCCGCGTCCGGTAGGACTTGCCGTGTTCCTCCTGCTCGATGTACCCCTTGCCGCCGGGGCCGAGCCGGTCGACGTTGTAGATGACCTTCGACCGGAAGGAGTCCGTGTACTCCTCGCCCAACTCGCGCGCGAGCGTCTGTGCGAGCTCGGAGACGGACTCGAACTCGCCGTGCTCACCGAGGGTGAAGAGGATGACCTCCTCGAACGGCTTGACGTTCGAAAACGACGCCACCGGCAGCTCGACGACGTGGGAGCCGTCGATCTCCTTCGCACCGATGGTGGTGCCGCGCTCGTCGAACTCCGCGAGCAGGTCCCGGGCGGCCGCCAGCCGGTCCCGTAGCCGGTCCACGTCGGTCGTTACGACGGTGCGGTCGCCGTCCCGACCGAGCTCGGCGCCGTCGATGACGTCCGCCAGCAGGTCGATCTGGCGGCGCAGCTCCTCGGCCAGCTCCGTCTCGAGGTACTTCTCCGGCACCGTGTGGTAGGTGTGGATGCGCTCGCGGTCGCCCTCGCGTTCGACCATGATCGAG
>PXSC01000116.1:8459-9573 GCA_003023535.1 Halobacteriales archaeon QS_9_70_65
CGCCCCCTCCAGCAGGACGACCCGGTCGACGTCGAGCTGCTCGCGCACCAGCGGCGCGATCAGCCGGTCGTAGTCGAAGCCGACCGGGACGATGTGCGTCTGCATACGCCTACTGTGGCTGGCGTCGTCATAAACCACCAGTCTCCCGCGCCGTCGGCACGGGCAACAGGCTCGGGGTGGACGACCGGGTGCCGCGAGGCCGTCGGGTCGTGGAGCGGACCACCCGCGCCGCCGCGCCGCTCAGCACATCTCGCCGAGATCCCGCCAGTCGTCGGCCGCCCGGACGTCGACCTCGATCTCGTAGCCGCAGCGCTCGCAGAAGAACGCCACCGTCCGGCGCTCGGGGCGGAACTCCTCGGCGGTTCCGTGCTCGTCGCAGGCGACCCGAACGCCCAGCTCCTCGCCGTCGGGGACCGTCACGGTGTAGCTCGACATGTCGATCGACCCGTATCTACGAGAAGTGCCGACGTAAAGCTAACTCCCGAGTGCGGGCGGCGGGGGCTTTCTTTCTCTAGACGCAGGGGCCATGTTCAGTTGCGCGAGAGCCGGCCGATCGGCCGGCGTCGGGCGGGACCTCGAACGGGGCCGACCGCTCGCCGGTGGAGGCCCACGGGTCGCTTCGCTCGCGGCTCCCCCGCGGTCGCCGGCAGCGCGACGCTCTGCCGAGCCCTCGCTCGCGTCACTCGCGAGGACGCCGCTCGTCCCTGGAGGTCTCGCTTCGATCGACCTCCCGCTCCCCGTCCGCGTCGAGGCGCTCGCTGCCTCGCGGGTCCCACCGCTCGGCTCGATCGAGGCCTCCCTCCTTTCGATCGGTCGGCCTCGCAGGTCGCGTCTCGCGACTGCTCGCTATGCTCGCGTGTCGTCGCTTCCTGCGTCGCTCCTCCCGCTCGCTTCGTTTCGAGGCCTCCCTCGCTGCGCTCGCTCGGCCTCGCCGTCGTCCGAAAATCGGAGGGTTTCGTGATCACGGACGACCGGCGGTCTTCCGAACGACGCTCCTCGCGTCGCTGCGGTGTCCTCGCGCGACACCGCCGCGCGGGGTGCCGGCGCTGTCGGCACCCGGTTCCGTGGTCGTTCGAAGGGCGCTTCGCGCCGTTCGTGAGATGCGCGGGACTCG